>NZ_JBEZLA010000010.1:0-154258 GCF_040651925.1 Streptomyces sp. NPDC048349
TCGCAGCGGGGCGGCGAGCGGTCGGGCGGGGGCGGCTCCTCGTCCGAGCGGACCAAGGACGAGCTGTACGAGGAGGCGAAGAAGCGCGGTATCGAGGGCCGCTCGACGATGACGAAGCAGCAGCTCAAGAACGCACTCGGCCGCTGACCGCACCTCGTGCCGGGCTCCGGGCCGCCCGACGCCCCCCCGTCAGGGGCGCCCGGGGAGCGGGTGCTGAGGCTCCCCTGTGTGCAGGGGAGCCTCAGCCGCGAACGGACGGGACCGACGCGTCAGTCGGTGGAGAGGGCCTGGAGGAGGTCGCCGACCTGGGGGTCGGGAAGGGCGCGGGCGACGTCGGCCTGGGCGACGATGCCGACGAGCCGGTGGCCGTCGATGACGGGCAGCCGCCGTACCTTGTGCTCGCTCATGGTGCGCATGATCTCCTGCGCGTCGTCGTCGGCGCCGATGGTCACCGCCTCACCCTGGGCCAGTTCCCCGGCCTTGACCTGGGCGGGGTCCTTGCCGACGCCGAGGACCTTCACGACGATGTCGCGGTCGGTGAGCATGCCTTTGAGCCGGTCGTCCGTACCGCAGATCGGCAGGGCGCCGACCCCCATCTGTGTCATCTTCTTCGCGGCCTCGAGGACTGTCTCCTCGGCGCCGATGCACTCGGCGCCTTCCGTCATGATCTCGCGGGCTGTCGTCATCCGGATGCTCCCTTCGTAGGGGTGGTCGGGTCCCCGCCCGCTACGGGGCATCGCGGGCGGGGAGGTCGGCTGCCGCTCAGGTGTGGACGCGGCTGTTGAGGCCGTCGTGGCCGTCGGCGTGCTCCTCGTCGAACCAGTGGTCGTCGGCCGCGAGGTAGCGGAACGAGTGTGCGCTGTGGGCGGGCAGGGCGACGGTTGCCGCACGCGTGCCGTCACCGCGGGATTCCAGCGGATGCGCGGCGGGGTTCCAGTGGTTGAAGTCCCCGACGACACTGACCGGCCCGCCGGGAGTGTCCTCGGGCAGGATGAAGGTGACCTGGGTACGGCCCTTGACCCGCTTGCGTTCGAGCACGGAAGACTCCAGCGGAGGAGGAACGGGGAAACGAACCCGTGCATCCTCGCGCGTGCCCGAGCCCGGGGCAGCGGACGCGGCCGTCGGCGGGCGGGAGGTCACCCGGCCGGTCGACACCGTCGAAGATGCGCACCGCGAAGCGCCCTGCTGACGCGCGCTGATCAGCAGGAACGCCGGCTGGTGAAGGATCCGCGCCGCGGGGCAAATCCGTGACTGTCAGCAGGCGCGTACGAAAACCGGTAGGCCGGCGGATCGTGGGTAGAGGCCGCGCATGACTGCTATCGAAGGCCTCGCGGCCGAAGGTCAGGCCTCGCTCCTCCTGATGCTCGCCGGAGTGGTCCTGGTCCTCTTCCTGATCGGCGCCTTCTGGTACGGCAGCCGCCGCAGGCGCCGGGCGGCGCCGCCGGCCGGGCAGAACCCCCTCACACAGCGCCGCGAGGATGCCTGGCAGACCCCGCAGGAGCGCGCCCGCCGCCAGGAGGTTCAGGGCGATCCCCGCGGCTGACCGGACGCCGGGCGGCCGCAGCCGATCAACCGAGGAGGACGTGATGAGGCAGGCCGATGCCCTGCGGGGCCGCACCGCGGTGATCACCGGTGCCGCCCGCGGGATCGGCGCCGGCCTCGCACGCGAGCTGGCCGGACGCGGCATCCGCCTGGCGCTCCTCGGCCTCGAACGCGACGAGCTGGAGGCGGTCGCCCGCTCCCTACCGGTCGAAGCGTGCTGCTACGAGGTGGACGTCACCGACGACGCAGCCATGGACCGCACGGCCCGGGCGGTGGACCGGGTCTTCGGCGCCCCGTCCATCGTCATCGCCAACGCCGGTATCGCCGAAGGCGGTCCCTTCGCCACCTCGGACGCCGCGACGTGGCGGCGCGTCATCGAGGTGAACCTCGTCGGCAGCGCCGTCACCGCACGCTCCTTCGTGCCCGACCTGCTGTCCACGCACGGATACTTCCTGCAGATCGCCTCCACCGCCGCCTTCGGCTCGGCACCCATGATGAGCGCGTACTGCGCCTCGAAGGCCGGAGCGGAGTCGTTCGCCCAGTCCCTGCGCGCCGAACTCGCCCACCAGCGGGTCGCCGTGGGCGTCGCGTACGTGCACTGGACCGACACCGACATGATCCGAGATGCCGACCGCCACACCGTGCTGCGGGAACTGCGCGCACACATGCCGCCCGGAGCGCGGCGCACCTACCCGGTGGACAAGGTGGCTGCATGGCTGGCCCGCGGCGTCGACCGCCGCTCTCCCACCGTGTACGCCCCACCGTGGCTGCGCTCCGTGCAACCGTTGCGCCCCCTCCTGCCGCTCGTGGTGTCCGCGGTGTCCCGCCGAGCCCTGCCGCGCCTGGCCGAACGCGGCCCGGTGGAGCCGACCGGCTTGCTGGGCGCCGGAGGGCACGCCGACCGGCATGCGACGGGACCCGCGCAATCCTCCTGACCAGGCCCTCGACAAGCCCCGCTGGATAGGCCGGGGATGGTCAGCGGGCGTGACGCTGGATTCCACGCTGGCCGGGGATCTTGGTCACGCGGGGCGTGGCCGGGCGGCGGTGGGCGGCTCGCGGACGGCGGCCCGGGGCCGGGTTGTGCCGTGCCGGCGCGCTGGGCGCCACGACCAAGAGAGCGACGACGGCGAGGACCGCGACGAGGATGAGGACGGTAACGACGTTCATGTTCCTGCCTTCCGTCGGGTTCTGACTTCCTGTAGCTACTTGTTGTTACCGAAATGCTGCCTGCTAAACACAATGGGTGACGTTCTTCTTGTGGTGGCCGGTCTCTGTGGGACGCCTGCGCCTACCCGCAATGGTCACGGCCCCGATGAGGGTCGCGGTGTCAGCGACGTGCAACCAACTGAAGCGAATCGATGAGGCGTTGGAAACGACTCGGCACGCCGAGTCGGGGGCTCCCCGCTGCCTCGGGCGTGAAACAGCTGTCAGAGGCAGGGAGTCGGCGCGTTTCCCGTGCGGTCGTCTTGCGAGGATCGGAACGGGCCACGGGGCCCGGTGTTCCAGGGGAGGCAACCATGACAGCACGGATCAGTTCTTTCCACGATGATGCGGCGCGAACGCGCGTCCTGGCCGCCTACGACCGGGCGATGGCGTTCTGGCCTGAGCCGCGCGAGGACCAGGACGTCCCGACGCGCTTCGGCAGGACCCGCGTCTACGCGTACGGTGCGGGGGAGCGGACTCCGGTCGTGCTGCTGCACGGGCAGAGCGCGACCCCTGCCGAATGGGCGCCCCACGTCGCGGCGTTGGCTCAGGGAGGTCGGCGTGTGCTGGCAGTCGACCGGGTGGGTGAGCCCGGATACAGCTCGCAGAGCCTGCCGATCGGCAGTGCCGACGACACCGCCGCCTGGCTGGAGGAGGCCCTCGCCTGGCTGGGTCTGGAGCGCGTTCACCTGGTCGGGCATTCGTACGGCGGCTACGTGGCCCTGCAGCACGCGGTGCGTGCCTCGGAGCGGGTGGTGTCGGTGGCCGTCTACGAGCCGCCCCGGGCCCTTGCCCCGCTCAAGCCCGGATTTCTGCTGGGTGCCATCGCCGGCGCCTTGAGCGGGTCCGAGGGCTTCCAGCGTCGTTGGTTCACGCGCCTGATCGGTGAGACGGGCGTCGCCGCGGAAGAGGCCGAGGCGGGGACGCGGCTGTCTCTGGAGGCGATCAACGGCTTCCGCATCCGGCTTCCGCAGCCGCAGTCCATGAGCGATGACGAGCTGGGCTCGATCAAGGCGCCCACCCTGGTGCTGCTGGGCGGGGCCGACCGCGTCATGGATTCCCGCCGTGCGGAGGCTCGTGCGCGGCGCCTCATACCCGACGTACGGACCGAGGTGGTGGCCCATGCGGGGCACGGCATCCCCTTGGAGGCCTTCAACCGTCGCGTTCCGGAGTTCCATCAGGAGGTGGAGCTTTCCGGCGGTGCCTGACCTGCGGTGACGCCGAGGACGCGCGCGAGGGGAATCGCCTCCGGCGGTACGGTCCGCAGCCGCGGCCGGCGCGGATGGCCGGCTACGGCAGGCCGCCCGTCATTGAAGGACGGCAACGGCCCCTGGCGACCGCCGGGGGCCGTTGCCGTCCGACGGAGTGAGAGGCCCCGCAGTCTCGCCGCCCCCGCCGAACCGACGAAACGTCAGGTGACAAGGGCTGCGCTGCCGGCTGATGGCCCGCCTTCGCTGTCGGACCCCTGTGCCAGACTGCCGTCCATGTCTCTCGCCGAACTGACACTCGACCAATGGCGGTCCACCGGCCTGCCCACCGCACGCCGCATCGCCCAGCAGGCCGCCGCCTCAGTGGAAGGCCGCGTGGTGTCCGTCGAGACCGTCGACCACCTCGGTGCGCCGCTGCACCGGGTCCGGATCGAGCGTGCCGGTACGGAGTTCGCCCTGATACCCGGTGGCACGGTGGCCCTCGGGTTCGATCTCGACAGCTGGCGACCGACGCCCGAACAGATCGCCGACTACGCCGAGAGCCTGGAGGAAGGCTTCGCGTACGGCCCCGATCTGCGGGCCCACCTGGCCACCGTGCTCAGCCCGTACCGGACCGCCACCCTGCCCACCGTGCTCATGGCCGTGGAGGACGAAGCCCTGACCGAGCTGCCCGCCGACATGCCGGCAGTGCTCGGCGAGCGCGGCCTGCGCATGCCCTCCTGCGACGAGTGGGAGCACGCGTGCGGGGCGGGCGCGGGCACCCTCTTCCGGTGGGGCGACGAGTGCCCGCTCGACCGCATTCCCTACGGCGACGAGACCGGCCCGCACAGCCGACTCAGCGCCTTCGGCCTCCACATCGCCTACGACACCTACCGCACGGAGCTGACCAGCGACGTCACGGCGGTGCACGGGGGAGACGGCGGCGAGTCGGTGTGCGGCGGGTACGGCGCCCTCCTGGCCTGGCTCCCGCTGGCAACCGCCCACCGAAACCCCACCATGGCAGAGTTCGTCTACGGCCCGGAGGGTGAGGGCCTCTACGAGGACTTCTCCACCCGGCCCGTACTGCCGCTCTGAGCCGGTGCGCGCCGCCGAAAGCCGCCCGGACCGCCGGCCCCACGCCGCCCCATCCGACACCGGCTCCGGAATCGGCTAGCTCCGGTCGGGTTCTGGCAGCGCTCCGCCCGCCTCCGCCAGGAGGGCAAGCACCTTGCCCAGCTGCTCCCGCACCTGCGGATCGGTGATGGTTCCGTCCGCGCCGACGATCTGAGAGGTCACCGGAATCCGGACGCAGGCCGAGTCCACGATGTCGGCGCCCGTGTAGCCGAGCACCATCCGCAGCGTGTCCTCCGCACCCTGACCGCGCCCCGCGGCCGCCGCGTTCACCCAGGCCACGGGCTTGTCGCAGATCTCAGTGCCGCCGACCGTCCAGTCCAGCAGGTTCTTGAACGAGCCGGGCAGCGTGCCCGCGTACTCCGGAGTGCAGATCAGCAGCGCAGCCGCCTCGCTGATCGCCGCCCGCAGTTCGGCCACAGGAGCCGGTAGCGGATCGGTGTCGTCGTCAGGGTTGAAATGCGGAAGCGCAGCCAACCCTTCGTAGACGGTGGTGCGTATCCGTGAGGGGGCCACGGCCCGGGCGGTGCTCAGCACGGCCTCATTGGAGGAGCCGGCCCGAAGGCTTCCGGACAGCAAGAGGATCAGAGGTGGCGTCGACATCTTGTCACCCTACCGACCCCACTGCGCACGACGGTTGGGCTTTGCGGCATGCCCCGGCACGGCGTGACGGCGGGAGGGATTCCGGCGGTCCGGAAAATCGGTGGAGCGGGCCTCCCGCACGCCGTTACCGTGCTCCCGCCTCCAGTCACCACCCCGGGAAGGACGGACCCTTGTACACCACGTGAGATCCCCACCTGCTGATCCGTGCGCGTCGCACCCGTGCGCCGCGCTCCTTTTCGCTGCGGTCTTCTCACTGGAACAGGTGTGTTTCCATGTCCGAAAACTGGGTGGTAGTGCCCACCGGCCTGCCGATCGTCCTCCGCCGTTGCCAGGGATGCCCTTCCAGGAGCTTCCAGGTGAACGGCACCCTCCACGTCCACACGAACCACAAGCGCCTCGACGCCTGGTTCCTCCCGCTGTGCATCGAGTGCGGGGACACCGTCGAGCTCACCGCTCTGCGGGCAGCCGAACCGTTCCGGAACCCGGTCCTGCGGCGCCACGGCGTGGGTGGCTCGGGTCGAACCGGGCGGCCGGCCTGGCAGTCGCCGTACGGTCCGCCGCCGCACCGGGCGCGCCGCGGCCGGTGGGCGCCCGTGCCCGTGCCGGCCAGGTCCCGGCCCGCTGTGCGCCGCGGCCACCTGTGCGGCCGGTGCGAGTGATCGCCTGAGCCTCCGGCTTTCCGCGAACACACGTCGAGGGACTGCCGACACGAGGGAGCCTCGTGTCGGCAGTCCGCCTGAGAGCCGGGCCGGCCGTGGTGTGACGTAGGGTGATCGGCGCAGCGGTACGGCGGCACAGCGCTACCGCCCGACGAACGGCACCACGGGACGGGGACCCCTCACGATGAAACTCGGCGAAGCACTGGCGGAGCGCGCGGAGGCGGCTCGTCGCGTCGAACAGCTCCGGGCCCGCATCGTGGCCAACGCCCGCCACCAGGAGGGCGAGACCCCCGCCGAGGACCCGGCGGCGCTGCTCACCGAGGTCACCGAGACGCTCGACGCCCTGGAGTCCCTGATCCGGCGCATCAACCGGACCAACGCCGCCGTCGACATGGGCGCCGACGGCACCCTCACCGACGCCCTCGCCCGCCGCGACACCTTGCGCCTGCGCCACTCCGTGCTCACCTCGGCTGCCGACGCCGCCGCCGGCAGCGGAGAGCGCGGCTACGGCCGCCAGTTGCGCTCGGAGCTGATGGTGCTCCCCGCGCTACCCGTCGCCGAGCTGCGCGCCCGTGCCGACGATGCCGCCCGCGAGATCCGCGAGATCGACGTGCGCATCCAGCGCACGAACTGGGAGGCCGACCTCCTGGACTGAGACCCGCGATGTGGAGCAGGTAGTCCCTCCGGAGGCGTGCACAACCGAGGGCCGGCGGTTACCGGCCCGGCTGGCGCGCGGGGAGCAGCGCATCGGGTTCGACTCCCGAGACGACAGTGCAGCTCAGCAGCGTGACGAGTCACAGTGCATCGCGCACATTTCATCACCACGTGCAGATCCGGTCGTGACGAGGGCGGGTAAGGGGCATTCCGCATCGCAGGAAGGCGCCGGACCGGGAGCTCCCGGTCCGGCGCCGTTTTCGTACGGTCCGTCAAAAGCCCTGGTGGGCGGGGGTTTCCCGAAAGTTTCCCGTTTCCCGTTGCGGTGGGCCACTCGCGCTTCCTCGACACGGAGGGGTGTCGGGCCACAGTCTCGGAGTGCCGGTGGACGGCCGGTGCGTGGCTTGGTACGACGAGCACGCCGACGACTACCACGACGAGCACGGTGACCCGCGGGACACCTCGGCGGGGACGGGGGAACGGACATGGCGATGCGGAGAACGGTCGGGGCGGTGGTGGCGGCGGTGGCCCTCCTCGCCACCTGGGGAGGGGCCCACGGGACCCCGGCGGCTGCGGCACCGAAGGCGGCGGGGGCGTGCGATGTGCTCGCCCCCGGGGCCTCCGCGGAGGCGGAGGGGGCCGTACGGGCCGCATGCGAACAGATCGGCGTCTGGTACACCTGGGGCGGCGGCCACGGACCGCAGCCGGGGCCGACGTACGGTCAGGTCGACCCGAGCGACCCGGACAGCGCACACGACCCGGAGCGGCTGGGCTTCGACTGCTCGGGACTGGTCCGGTACGCCTACGCCCGGGCGGCCGGCGGGGACCCGCTGCCCGGCAACGCGTACCACCAGTTCAACTCGCCGCAGGTGAAGCAGCGTTTTACGGCCGCGCAGGGGACTGCGCCGCTGCTGCCGGGGGACCTGCTGGCCTGGGGGTCGGGGGGCTCCGTCCACCACATCGCGCTCTACCTGGGTGCGGGGAAGATGGTCGAGGCCCGGGAGTCGGGCACCCGGATCACCGTCAGCGACGTGCGGCTGGGCGGGGACTACGCCGGGGCGGTCCGCATCGCCGGGGCGGCGGCTCCCGGCACGTTCAGCACCTGGGGCACCGATGTGTGGACCCACAAGGAGCCGTCCACCACGAGCCCGCGCGTGCACCGGTTTCCCGGCCCGACCACGGTGCGCATCGAGTGCCAGAAGCACGCCGAACCGGTGACGGCGGAGGGCTACACCAACGACGCCTGGTCCTACCTGCCCGAGTACGGGGCGTGGATCACCAACATCTACATCAAGGGCGGCGCCTGGCTGGACGGCGTACGCATCTGCCCCTGAGAACCACCCGCACCCCTGATCACTCGTCACTCATCCCTCATCACCATCACCCGGCTCCCGAGGGAGCCCGTTTCGAGGAGGACGCATGTCCGCAAGCAGGAAGATCGCCCTGGGTCTCGCCACCGCCGCACTGGTGGGCGGCATGGCCACCGTGACCGGGCCCGCCGCGGCGACGCCCGCCACCGGGAAGAGCGCGGCCGCCGAATGCGGCGTCCGCGCCGACGGCAAGCTGTGGTGCGGCAACCGGGTCGGCGCCAAGGGCTACGAGCACCGCCGGTACAACTCCGCAGTGCGGGGGCCGCTGAACACGAGCCCCAGCTGGTTCCAGTGCTGGGGCCGCGGAGACCAGCACGCCGGCGGCAACAACGTCTGGTACTGGACCAAGCTGGACAACGGTCAGTGGGGCAACGTCGCGGCTGTGGACGTCCACACGTCGGTCGACCCCGCGCCGGGCCTGCGCGAGTGCTGACGCGCTGAGGGCCGCACCAGGGCCGCCACCTCCCCGCCAGGAGGTGGCGGCCCTCGTACGTCTCCGGCAGCCGGCGGCGACGCGGGATCTCCGCCCGGGCCTGCGTAGCCCGCCGCCCAAGGGGTACACGCGGCGTACTGCCAGCCAGTCGAGGAGGTTGCGCATGTCGGCGCACCCGAGCTCAGCCCACGCCGCGCAGATCCAGCCCGGCACGCTGCTGGGTGACCGGTACCGGCTCCGGGCCCTCATCGGTTCCGGTGGGACGGCGGACGTGTACCGGGGTGTCGACCACGTCCTGCGGCGCGAGGTCGCGGTCAAGGTCTTCCGTCCCGGAGCCGACACCGTCACGGCCGACCGCTTCTGCGACGAGGCGCAGATACTGGCGCGGCTCTCCCACCGCGCCCTGGTCACCGTGTACGACACCGGCCGCCACGAACAAGGGGCCTACATGGTCACCGAGTTGATATCCGGCACCACGCTGCGCACCCGCATCAGTGCCGGCCCCCTGGCCCCCGTCCATGTGATCCGGCTCGGCGCCGACATCGCGTCGGCCCTCGACCACGTACACGCGCACGGCATCATCCACCGGGACATCAAACCGTCCAACATCCTGCTCAGCGACGACGGCTCACCCTTCCTCGCCGACTTCGGGCTCTCCCGCGACGTCGACCACCAGTCCCGCAGCGAACCGGACATGCTCGTCGGGACCCTGCCCTACATGGCCCCCGAACAGCTCCTCGGTCACGGAGCGGGTCCGGCGAGCGACGTCTATGCGCTGGGCCTGACGCTGTTGGAAGCGCTCACCGGCGTCCGCGAGTACCTGGGTACGGCCGTCGAGGTGGGTGTTGCCCCGCTGCTGCGTCCCCCGCAGGTGCCCGAGTTCCTGCCCGCCGCTCTGGCACGGCTGCTGAAGGCGATGACCGACCAGGACCCGCGGGCCCGTCCCGACGCCGCCCGCATACACCTGACCCTTCGGGGCATCGGCGCAGCGCCCCACCCGGGCACGGTGCCGACACCGTCGCGTACCTCCGCCCCTACGAGCGCGACCCTGCACACCCATCGCGCGCCGGCCCCGCTCCACCGGGCCGCGAAGGGGCCGGGCGGCACGAGGCGTCGGGCCCGCCGCCGTACGACGGACGTGGCTCTGATGGCCGCGAGCGTCACCGGCGCAGCCCTGCTCCTCGTGGGGGCGACCGCGTCCCCTCTCGCCTCCACCGGCAGCAGGCCGACCACGCCCGAGGCGGCTGCGCGCCCGCCGCACACGCCCGCGACGACACCTGCCGACTCCACCGCACCCGTGGTCCCTGCCCCGCGCCCCCCTGCCCCGGCGGACGCAGCCCCCGATCACCCCTCCGCGGTGACTCCCGCCGATTGGGCACCACCGGCCGGCCTGCGTCCTGCGGGCAAGGACAAGGGGCGCAAGGCGAAGAACGACCGGAAGAAGTAGCACGAGAAGCCCCCGAGCCGGCAACCGCCTGCCGGCGCACCGAGGACAGCGCCAAGCAGGCGGCCCGGGAAGCGCCGTGCATGGCCGCCGCGGCGGCGGGTATCACCCCTCCGATACGCATGTGGCGTGGAAGCGGTCGAGAAACGAGGGGTGCCGGAAGTGATTCGTAAGCTGCAGGCGGTCGCGCTGGACTGCGCAGATCCCGTACGGCTCGCGCAGTTCTACGCGGACCTGCTCGGCGGCCGAGTGGTCGCGGACCCGAAAGATCCCGACTGGGTGGAGGTGCACGGGTTCGAGGGTACGCCGCTCGCCTGCCAGCGGGTGGAGGGCTACCGACCGCCCGAGTGGCCCAGCCGGCAGCACCCGCAGCAGCTCCATCTGGACTTCGACGTGGACGACCTCGAGGGGGAGGAGGAACGGGCGCTCGCACTCGGCGCGACCGTGCTGGAGCGGACGGACCAGCTCCGCCCGGAGGCCAACTGGCGGGTCTATGCGGACCCGGCCGGCCACCCGTTCTGCCTCTGCCTTCACTAGGACCCGCAAGGGCTGCGGTGACCGTGGTGGTGTGAGGGACGGTGGGGTCAGGTCACTCGCAGTGTGATGCTGATGGTCTTGCCGGCGGGATGGGTGCTGATGGTGACGCGTTGCGCGAGGCGCTGGACGAGAGGCCATCCGTAGCCGCCGGGGTGCTGGGGGCTCCCCGTGCGGGCGGCAGGCGGCCGGGGGTTGGCGTCGCTGACGGACAGGTGGAGGGTGCCGTCGGCGAGGTGGCTGCTCATGGCGGTGATGCCGCCGCCGTGCCGGATGGCGTTGGTGACGAGCTCGGAGGTCACCAGCAGGGCGTCGGCGGCGGCCACCCCGTCGAGGCTGATGCCACTCTGCTCCAACAGGCTGCTGACGCGGGTGCGGGCGCCGGCCGCGGTCAGGGGTGCCTCGGCGCCCGTACGGCCACGGGCCCGTGCGTGTCCGGATCCTGGTCCGGATCCGTGTCCGGATTCGTGTCCGGATCCAGGACCCGGGCCGCGGGTGCCGTCGGCTGCTGTCGGCGGACTCATACGGTCATCGCCTGCCCTCGGTCGCGCGGGCGATGCCGCCACACGCCGGTTCGGATGGTGGCGGGGGTCAGCATGTCATCGCGATCTCCAGGCTGTCCGCCACGCGCAAGGCGCGGTTGGCGCCGGTGATGTCGAACAGTCGGCTGACTGCGGTCCCCAAGGGGCCGGCGATGACGAACGCGGTTCCTGCCGCAGAGTGGATCTTCTGGCCGTCGAACAGAGCGTGCAGGATGGATGAATCCGCAAAGCCGGTACCGGACAGGTCGACCACCGTGCGGGCCGATCCGTTCCCTGCGGCTTCGACGAGGGCCTCGGTGAGGCGGGGGGCGCTCTCGTCGTCCAGGTGGCCGCGGACAGTGATGACGGTCACTCCCTCGTGCGTGGTCGCGGTGACCACCGGTTCATCTCCGATCACCCCGACATCTTCCTATACGGGCGAGCCCGGTTGACCCCCGGCGCCGGATTTCCCGCATCGCTTCGAGGGCGGTCGGGCCTCGTGGAGCCCTGGGGGCGCGGGATCCGTCGGGCGGCGATCACCGTGCCGGACTTCGCCGGCAGCGGCGGACCCGGTGCGGGCGGGCCCCGGCCGAACGGGCGGCGCCACGACAGGCCCGGCATGCGACCGGTTCCCCGGGGCATACGCGCCGGGAGGCGCCGCAGGGGCGAACGCCGCGACCACCCCGCCCCTGACTGCTTTTCAGCCGCACGTCGCACGGCCAGGCCTGAGGAGACGGTGTGATCGCCCTGTGTGGGTGAGGTGGTGGACGGGCGTGCGGGCGAGGCCGGGTTGCCAGAGCCCCGACGGTTGGAGGATGGTTGCCGTACGGCAAGGGTTTCCCTTCGATGCAGTGAGGTGAGGGGTTCGCGCAGCGGGCCTTCTATGTGTGCTGAATGACACCCAGGCAACATCCGCCCCGTCCGCGGTGGCTTTCCCGTGGACCGAGGCTCCCTATCCCGTCTTCGTTGCGGACTCGCAAGCGACCCTGCAGTTCGTCAACGAAGCGGCGGGCCTGGTCTTTCCCGACGCCCGCCCGGGCGCGGACATGAAGGGAGTCCTGCCCGGCTGGCTGATCTCAGCCCACAGGGACGTCATCCGCGTTCCTGCTCAAAGACCGGTGGCCGTACCACCGACGACCGTGCACGGCCCGGTCGACGACCGCACGTACGAGGCGCATCCGACCGCTGCCGAAGACGGCACGGTGGTGTGGTGGCTGGTCGATGACACCGATCACCGTCTGGCGCGCGAGGCGCTGCACATGGAGCGGGAGCGCACGGCATTCCTGACGCAGGCCTCGAACCTGCTGCTGTCGTCGCTGAACCTGGAGCGGTGCATGGACGTCACGGCGCAGATGGCGGCCGAGCACCTCGCGGATGCGGCGCTGGTGATCGCTCCGTCCCACGGCCGCGTCCTGCCGGTGGTGGCCTGCCTGCGCGGCGGGACGCCGTCGACATCGCATCTGTCCGTCGACCCCGCCCAGGTACCCGGCCTTGCGGAGGCCCTGCAAGGGTTCCCGCCGGTTCCGTCCCGCTGGATCGACCCCGCCACCGCGCCGGCCTGGCTGGTCCCCGACGGCTTCGGCACGGTGGGCTCGATCGTCGTCACCCCGTTGCCCGGCCACGGAGTGCCCGCCGGCGCCCTGGTGCTCCTGCGCCGTACGGGACAACAGGCGTTCACCGAGGGCGAGGAGGTCTTCGCCCGGCTGTTCGCGGCCCGCGCAGGAGCCGCGATGTCCGCCGCCCGCCTCTATGCGGAACAGGCGTCGATAACCGAGATCCTGATGCGGGAGCTCCTGCCCCCCACGCTGCGCCAGGTCTCCGGTGTGGACTATGCCGGCGGCTACCGACCGTCGAAGGACCACGAGCGGGTCGGCGGCGACTTCTACGACGTCCACCCCGCAGCCGTGGCGGGCGACGCGTCCCTGGTCGTCCTCGGTGACGTGTGCGGCAAGGGCCTGCAGGCCGCCGTCATGACGGGCAAGATCCGTACCACGATGCACGCGCTCCTGCCGATGGCGGACGACCACCACCGGATGCTGAGCCTGCTCAACACCTCACTGCTGAACACCGAAAACGCGCGCTTCGTCACGATGGTGCTGGCCTCGGCGTCCCGGGTCGGCAACTCCGTGGAGCTGCGGCTGACCAGCGCGGGTCACCCGGCCCCGTTCATCCTCCGCAGCGGCGGTCTGGTCGAGGAAGCCCCCACCCGGGGCACGCTCGTGGGCGTGCTCCCTCAGGTGGTCACCGAGACGGCAGAGGTGACGCTGGCCCCCGGCGACACCTGCCTCCTCTACACGGACGGCATCAGCGAGGCGCGCGGCGGCCCGATGGGCGACACCATGTTCGGCGAGGAGCGCCTGCGCCGGGCGCTGTTGGAGTGCGCGGGCATGCCCGCCGAGGCGGTGGTGGAGCGGGTCCAGATGCTCGCCTCCCAATGGGTGGGCACCGGAAAGCACGACGACATGGCGGTCGTCGTCATCGCCGCGCCCCGCACCAACCACCTCACGGCCGTGGACGGACACACCCGGGGCAGGTTCACCGCATGAACGCCACCACGCCCGCCCCGCCCGCCCCGGCCGGCACGCCCGTCGGCGCCCAGCCGCTGACCGACGCACTGTGGGAAGCAGTCCTCGGACTCGACGAGCCCGCCGCGATCACAGCCGTACTGCGCGCCCTGGACGGCGGTATGGACGCGGAGAGCGTGCTGCTCGATGCGATCGGCCGTGTCCAGGCCCGGGTGGGCGAGGAGTGGGCCGCCAACCGGATCACCGTCGCGCAGGAACACGCAGCGACAGCGATCAACGACCGGGCCATTGCCGCCCTCGCCCGGCACCCCTCCGCCCGGACGGCCCCGACACGCGGCCGCATCACGGTCACGTGCGTCGACGGGGAGTGGCACGCCCTGCCCGCGCGCCTGCTGGCGGAGGTCCTGCGGCTGCGCGGCTGGCACGTCGACTACCTCGGCGCGCAGGTGCCCACCCCCCACCTCATCGCGCATCTGCACCGCACCGGCCCGGACGCCGTGGCCCTGTCCGGTTCGATCCCCACCCGCCTGCCCACGGCACACGCGACGATCACCGCCTGCCAGGTCGTCGGCGTCCCCGTCCTGGTGGGCGGGGCCGCGTTCGGGCCGGACGGCCGGTACGCGCGCCTGCTCGGGGCGGACGCCTGGGCCGCCGACGCCCGCACCGCCGCCGACGACCTGGCCCGCGGCCCGCTGCCGCGGCCCCAGCCCGACCACCAGACCATCGACGACCTGCCCCACCTGACCGACCAGGAGTACACCCTCGTCGCCCGCACCCGCCCCGACCTCGTACGCGCGGTCTTCACCGGTCTGGAGGGCGAGTACCCGGCGATGCGCGGCTACACCGAACAGCAGCGCGAGCGCACCGCCGAAGACCTCGCCCACATCGTGGACTTCCTCGCCACCGCCCTCTACACCGGTGACCAGGCGCTGTTCTCGCGTTTCCTGCTGTGGACCGCCGACGTCCTGACCGCCCGCGGCGTCCCCGCCCAGTCCCTCCTCCCGGCCCTGGACCTCCTGGGCCGGGAGCTCAAGGACTTCCCCCGCGCGGCCGGCATGCTCCGCACCGGTGCCGCCGACCTGACCCGTACCCCCATGACCACATCCGGGATCGCCGAATGACCAACCTTCCCTTCAGCCCGCTCCACCTGACGCGCCTCGATACGCCGGACACCACCCGCCTCGAGCTGCACGGGGACCTCGACCACTACTGCGCCGAAGTGCTCCTGCAGGCGGTGGAGCGGGTGCTGGCCGACCAGGCGGGTCTGCGGGATCTGCACCTGCACTGCGCGGGGCTGACCGCGGTCGACTCCGTCGGGCTGTCGGCCCTGCTGATGATCCGCCGCCGCACCGGCGCGGCGCAGGTCCGGCTACACATCGAGAAGCGGCCGCTGCGACTGGACCGGCTCCTGGAACTCACCGGTACGCTGGACTACCTCACCACCCCGGAGGCTGGGGCGCAGCACACCTCCTCGACGCCGAAGCAGCGATCCGCCGCTTCCGAGGAAGCCATACCGGCCCGCCCCGGGACCACGGACAGCGTCTGACACGGAGCGCGCCGGCGCCACCCGCAACCTTGCGGAGAATCCAGATGTCGGCACCGGACCCCGCCGTCCACCGCACCGACGGCCGTGCCCCGGTTCCGGTCACCGCACTCGCCTCCGTCACGGAGCTGGTGGAACTCCTCGACGCCGTGTGGGAAAGCGCCCGCCAGAGCACTGGCACGGCCCCGATCCCGACCGCGCAACTCCGCCTCATGCACCTCGTGGACCGCCAGCCGGGGATCCGCATGCGCACCTTGTCCCAGCTCCTCGGAGCGGCAGCCCCCTCCGTCACACGGCTGTGCGATCGCCTGGAAACCGCCGGATACCTCGCCCGCCACCCCTCGCCCCACAGCGGCCGCGAACTCACCCTCCGGCTGACCCCGGCCGGGGCCTCCCACCTCGCTCAAATACGCCGACACCGCAGCCAGAGGCTTTCCCGCGTCCTCGACACCATGAGTGCCGAGCAGCGCAACGCGCTGATCACAGGCCTGACCGCTCTCTGCCAAGGCATCACGGGCACTGTCGACACCCCATGAGGGCGGCAGGACCGGAGGGGATCGGAGCGGAACGGATCCCGTTCGTCCCGGGCGGGACGTGGCCACGGCGCCGGCCCAGAGCCGCCTCCACGGCTGGCTCCTCCGTTCCGGACGTAGGACGAGCCTCGCACGATCCGTCCGACACGGCCCGAGGATCGCCAGGCCCCGGTCCGTGGCGGCGGATCCTTTCCCCAGTACGACTGATCCACCCGCACGGGTGGCCCCGGTGCACCACGCCCGTCAGGACCCGGCAGCCGCACCTATAAAGGGCCCGTCACGTTGATCGACTGATGGGTCCTCACCATGCTGCAGGCCGCTCTGCCCGTGCTCGCCGCTCTTTCCCTCCTGTCCGCCGCCGCTGTCGCCCCGGCAGCGGCATCCGCCGCCCCGGCCGCTGCCACCGCCGCCCCGTCCGCCGCGGCGTACGACCTGACCACCCCCTGCGGCCCGACGGTCGAATACCGGGCCTGGGACTGGTGGCGTACGACGACCACCCCGTCGATCGCCCGTCCCGTCGCCTCCGCCGCGGCGACCGAGCGCTGGCAGTGGCGTACGGACGTCAACGCCTTGTGGCGCGGTGACACCCGGGAGACGGTAGAGGAGATCTTCGAGACCGGCTTCACGCCGCGGGGCGAGCAGGTGACCCCGCTCGCGGAGTACATCGTCAAGGGCGGCGGCCAGAACAGCGCGCACCTCAGCACCAGCTGCGAGAAGTGGGTCGCCCAGAAGTTCGCCACCTACGGCAGTGCGAAGACGGGCTGGGTCTACGAGATGTACGCGCCCGGCGGGATCGACGTGAACGCCACCGCCCGCTTCAACAACTACGGCTCGCCCTACCTGTGGAACAAGGAGATCGACTTCCCCGGCGGGGTCAAGGGCCGCTACATCAAGGGCGCCTGCAAATTCAGGCTGACCCACACCGACCCGCAGACCAAGGTCAATACGTACGAGGAGCTCGGCTGCAAGGCCAATGCCGGCTTCGCGCCCCACGAGGCGGACGCCGACCTCGCCGCCGCCGGCCGCTGACGCACGGCGACGGCGCGACGTCACCTCCACCCGCGCCGTGCACGACGACCCGCCGCCTCGGCGGGGACGCCCTCGCCCGCACCGGCCGGCAGTGCGCGTACGGCTGTCCGGTGCGAGGTCCGGCGACCCCTGGTCGCATGCCCCGCAACGTCTCGCGCGACAGTTCCACCGCGGCCCGCACCGGCCGGCGGCCGTCGTCGGGTCCTATCCGCGCCGAGGGGCTCCGTCGTCCTTGAGGAGTGCGCAGGCGAAGTCCTCCTGGACCGTGCGGAGCCGGGCGAGGAGGGCGGGTTTGTTGCTCTTGCTCGTCTGGGTGTTGATGGAGAACGTCAGGGAGCGGGTGCCGTCGGGGGTGGTGGCGGCGAGCTGGGTGTAGCCGGGGAAGTTGCCGGTGTGGCCGTAGAGGACGCCGCAGCGGGTCGTGTACTGGAAGAGCGCGAGGCCGGCGGCGTTGGTGCCGGGGCCGGCCGGTTCGGAGGAGTCGCCGGGGCGGAAGGCGAGCTGTTCCTCGCGCGTCTCCTGCGACAACAGGGCGGGACCGCCGTACGCGCGGATGAAGGCGCCCAGCTCCCTGGGGGTGGAGACGATGCCGCCGGAGGCCCAGACCCCCGAGGTGCTGAGCGCCTCGCTGATGTCCTCGGGTTCGGCGGGCGGGTTGACGTCGTAGCCGTGCAGGAACGGGCTCGGGAGGCGGTAGCCCAGGGGCAGGCTGGTCCGGCGTAGCCCCAGGGGGCGGTACACGAGGTCCCGCAGGAGGTCTTCGTAGCGGCGGCCGGTCGCGGCTTCGGCCATGAGCGCGACGGCGATGTTGTCGGAGTTGGAGTACTCGTACAGGGTGCCGGGGCGGAAGAGCAGCGGCTCGTCCGCGACGAAGTCGAGGAGCCGGCGGGGGTCGAAGGCATGGCGGGGGTCGGCCTGCAGGATCCTGAGGAACTCGGGGTCGGCCGAGTAGTCGGGCAGGCCGCTGGTGTGCTGGAGGAGCTGGCGCAGGGTCACCGCGTGCCAGGCGGCGGGCTGGGCGGGCAGACGGCTGCCGATGGTGTCGTCGAGGGACAGGACCCCCTGGTCGACGAGCTGGAGCGCGACGGCCCCGCTGAACGCCTTCGCGATACTCGCGATGCGCATGTGGTCGTCGGGGTCCGGGCGGCGGCCGGTGGAGATGTCCCCGACGCCGGCGGTGTAGACCTGCGTCCGCTCGCCTCTGGTGAGCACGGCGATCACACCGGGCGGGCCATCGTCCTGGGCGACGAGCCGTTCGAGCTGCCGTTGGAGGCGTTCGTCGTGGTGCGGGCGTCCACCGGCGGGGCCCGGGTCCGCGCCGGCCGCCTGCGCGGAGGGGAGGAGCGCGCCGAGCGCGGCGGCGGTGACGGCGGCGGCGGACAGTCCGGTGCGGAAGCGGCGTACGGCGCGGGTGGGCACGAGTGTCTCCCGGTATGCGGCAGGCGGTCGGCAAGGCCGGTTGGTGCCCCCTGCCTAGCAGCCGGGCGTCGGTTCGGGCCCGCGGCGCGCGTGGTCGCGGCCGGTCAGCGGATACGGAGGTCCTCCGGCGCCGGGCGTGTCGCCCGTCGGTGCAGCGAACCAGGAGGCACGTGGCCGGCGGTCGCGAACGACGCGCGGTGCCGCCTCGCTTCAGCGGAGTGCACGGCGTGCCGAAGGCGGTCAGCCGAGGACGAGCGGGAAACGCACTCCCCATGCGCCCAGTGCGTCGGCTTCGGCGGCGGTCGGAGCGCGTCGCCCGGTGCCGACCAGCAGCGCATCCTCGTCGGAGAACGACGGCGGGTACGCCGTCCCCGCGATCCGCTCGAGCAGTGCGCGGGCCGCGGCGAGGCCCGCGGCGGGCGGCCGCGGCCGGTCGGGGAGGTGCGCGATGAGGTCGAGGTGGTGCAGCGTCCACTCCAGGACGTACGCGGACAGGTAGTCGCCGACGCTGAGGACCTGGCCCCGGGTGCCGACCCGGGCTGACGGGTCCGCGAGGGCAGCGGCGCGGCCCGCGGCGGAGCCGACGTCGTCGAGGTGGAACGTGAGCAGCCACGGCTCCCCGTACGCGGCGGCCAGGCGCACGGTCAGGGCGTCGAGCGGGTCCTGCGCGGCCGCCGGGGCTCCGCCGACCTCCCAGTAGGTCGCCGCGTCCCGGGTGGGCTCCGTGCCGGCGGGAGTGACGAGGGTGATCAGCACGTCCTGGGCATCGATGACGAGGTGGCACACCAGATCCCGTACGAGCCATCCGTCACAACCGGACGGCCGCGCGAAGTCCTCGTCACCGAGCCCGGCGACCGCCGCCCGTAACGCCGCCCACGAGGAGGAAAAGACGTCCACGCCACCACGCTAGCCCGTGGAGGCGGCGGCCGGGTACCCGGCCCGGTCGAAGGAGCGTACGAGCACAGGCAGACCGTCGGGAGTACGGGCGGGGGGCATTCGGGGGAGCGGGGCTGGAGGAACGGCGCGCGAGCGCGTCCCCGGGACGGGGCTGCGGGTATCGCCGGAGCAGCCGGGCCGACGTGAAGTTCCGCGTTCCGCCACCTCCACCGCCGGTCGGGTTCGCGGAGGCGGCGTCGTGGACAGAATCGGCTCATGTATTCCGTGAAGACCGCCCTGACGGCGGCCGCAGCGCTCCTCGCCTTCGCTGCCCCTGCCGTCGCCCTCCCCGCCGTTCCCGCCGGTCCAGCCGTTCCCGCCGGGCCGGCCGTTGCGGCCGACCGTACCGAGCCCGCCGCGGCGCGTCCGTGCGACGGGGCCCCGACCTGTTACGTCGACGTGACGGTGGCCCAGGTCTGGGTGAGCCCCGAGCAGGTCCGGCCCGTGGACGCTCCCGCGACCGCCAATCCCGCGGATATCCGCGGCTGGTTGGGGTCCATGACCCTGGACGAGCGACGTGACGTGGCCGGGGAGACGCAGGCGCTGCACGGCGCCGAGGTGACCGTCGACCGGACGATGTGGCACGGCGGCCTCCTTTGGGACCACGTCTGGGTCCACGGCCAGCCCACCCCCAGGGACGAGGCCGGACGAGGTGCCTACCCCGGTTGGATTCCCGACCGCCAGCTGACCTCCGACCACCGGCGCCCGCCCGGCAGTACGCACGAGGAACGGGTCCGGCGCGCCACGGCCCGGGGCTTCACCACCGCCGGGGCCGCCCTCTCGGGCGCCGGGTCGGGGCAGGCAGGGGAGTACTCGTACAACACCTCGTTCCCCGTGAAGGCCGGCCCGCTGCCCGGCGTCGTCACCGCCTACTCCGGCAGCGGTGCCCGGGTGTTCTTCCGAGCCGGTGACCTGGCGAGGGTGCCCGCGGCGCCGAGCGGCGAGGACGTGGTCGCCGCCGCACGCAGCTTCATGGGCCTGCCCTACCTGTGGTCGGGCACGTCCGGATTCGGCTACGACTGCTCCGGGTTGACCAGCCAGGTCTACTCCGCCCTCGGCGTGACGATCCCCCGGGACGCCCAGCCGCAGTTCGACGCGGGTGGCGGCCGGGCACCCGCCGGTTCGGCCGTCGGGGTGCGCGTCACCGACCCGAAGGACCTGAGGCCCGGCGACATCGTCGCCTTCCGCCCCGCGACCGGCACGGACGTCACCCACGTCGGCATCTACTCGGGGACGAGGAACGGCGAACCGATGATGATCAACGCGCCCCGCACCGGTGACGTGGTGAAGGAGGAACCCATCGGTTCCACCGGCCGTGTCTACGTGGGTGCCACCCGCTTCCTCACCCGTTGAGGTGGGCGCGGCGCCGTCCGACCCGGCCTCCTGTCCCCGGCTGTGGGCAGGCCGCCTCACGGTGGTGCGCCGCCGCCTTCGGTGCGGTGCACCATCCGGGAGAGCTCCGTCCGCGAGCGCACCCCCATCAGGGCGAAGACGTTGCGCAGGTGGTGGTCGACCGTCCGGGGGCTGACCGAGAGGATCAGGGCCACCTCCCGGTTGGTCGCGCCCTCGGCGACGCAGCGCGCGATGCGCAGTTGCTGCGGGGTCAGCCGGCCCAGACCACCCGCCGGCACCGGGGCCGGGGCGTCACCGGTGGCCCGCAGTTCGGCACGGGTTTGCTCGGCCCAGGCCGGGGCCCCGCAGCGCTCGAAGGCGACCAGCGCGTCCCGCAGCCGGTTCCTGGCCTCCGCCGGACGGCGTCGGCGGCGCAGCCACTTTCCGTACAGCAACTGGGTGCGGGCACGCTCGAAGTCGCCGTGCGCCGTCTCGTGCCGGCTCAGGGCCAGGGCGTAGAGGGCGTCGGCCGTGTCGTCCGGCGGGGCGGCCAGGGCGCGGCACCGGGCCAGCTGCGCCGGGGCCTGCGGGTCGGCGCCCTGGGCCGCCCACCGGGCGAACTCCTCGACCGCCGCCCGCGCTTCCGCCGAAGCTCCGGACATCACGGCGGCTTCGACGAAGCAGGGCAGGGCGAGCATGCGGACGGCGAAGTGGCCGCGCCCGGGACCCGGCCGGGTCAGCGGGCCGAGGCGGGCGGCCGCCTCGAGGGGCCGGCCGCGGCACAGGTCCGCACGCGCCAGGGCCCATTCGGCCAGGGTGACGGCCTGGAGGAGCCCGTGCGGGCGGGCGATCTCCAGGGTGGCGCGGGCGTGTGCGGCGACGGCGGCCGCGTCGTCCTCGACGGAGGCGACCAGTGCCAGGATCGCGTGCTGACTCGCGGCGACGTTGCGCTGGCCCGCCCGGTGGGCCGCGCGCAGGCCTTCCTGCGCGTGGGTCCGGGCCCGCGCGTGCTGGCCGGCGCGGAGCTCGGCGTACGCGAGGTGTTCGAGGATCCGGGGGGTGAGAGCGGCCAGTCCCTTCGATCGCGAGGCGGCCAGGGCCCGGGCGTTGATCCGGCACGCCGCCGGGATGTCCCCCAGCACCAGCGCGGCGACACCGGCCCGCACCAGGCGGGTGGGGTCGTCGTCGTGGCGCGCACGGTCGAGCACCCGGCGCAGCGGCTGCGCGGCCTCGGTCAGATGTCCGTCGAGCGCCGTGCGCAGTCCCGTTCGGTAGTCCCGCCCCGGATCGCGGGAGGGTGAGGGGAAAGGGGCCGGGGGGTCCGGCTCGGGCCGTGAGAACGTCTCGTGCAGGGCCGGAGCGAGTGGATCGGCCGGCGGCGGCGCACCGGCTACGGCGGGGTCCTGGGCGTGCGCCGGGAGGGGGAGGGGTACGTCGGCGAGGGCCGCGAGGCAGGCGTGGGCGTCACCCGCGGCCCACGCCGCGTCGACCGCCTCCATCCTGGCTTCCAGGGCTGCCTCGGCGTCGAGGGCGTCGAGTCGCTCCGCGGCCATGAGCAGCGCCTGGTAGGCGTCGCCGACGGGTCCGTCCCCGAGGCCGAGGCTGCCCCGGACGAGTTCCGTGCGGCCGTGCACCGTCTCCGGCAAGGCACCGGGCCGGGTTGCCGCCAGCAGTCGGCGCGCCCTGCGGGGTCGTCCGGCCATGCGGGCGTAGTCGGCCGCGGCGGTCAGGCGTACCGTACGGATGCCCTCGTGGGCGGTGAGTTCGGCGGCGCGGGAAAGTGCGGCAGAGCGCTCCATCGTGGACGTGGGCGTGTCGGGGGCGGCCGCGGCGACCAGTGCGGCGGCGAGAGCGGCATCGGGGCCTTGCGCGGCCAGGGCGAGGTGGAGCAGGTGGCGCAGCAGGTACCGGTCGGGGTCGATGGCCGAGGCGAGCAGGGCGTGGGCCGCCCGGCGCTGTGACGACGGCACACCGGTGTAGGCCGTCCGCCGGAGCAGGGAGCTGGCGAAGGTGAGGCGATCGCCCGCGTGGTAGACCAGTCTCGCCGCCTCGGCGGGGTCCAGCGCGGCCGGGTCCAGGCCGGCCTCGCGGGCGGCGCGCAGGACCAGGGAGGCGTCCGCGCCTTCCGCCGCCGGGTCGGGTGCGTGCGCGGCTGCCGCCAGGAGCAGGAGCTGCCGCGTGGGGGACGGCAGCGGGGCGAAGCGGCCGCCGAAGGTGGCCCACAGGGTGCCGCCGTCCACCAGGGGGCGGGGCAGCGGACGGTGGCCGCCGAGTTCGTCCGGCGTCAGGCGCTGGGCGAGGGCTGCCAGGACGGCGGGGTTGCCTTCGGCTTCGGACAGCAGCTCCGACCGTACGGACGGATCCACGCCCGCAGCGGCGAGATCGTGGAGCAGGCCGGCCGCCGCGCAGTCGTCGAGGGGGCCGAGACGGACCACGGGCAGTCCCGCCCAGTCGGGCTCGTCCGCCCGGTGCTCCGCTGTCGACAGCAGGAGCCCGATCGGGCGATCGGGGTCGGGGTGACGTGCGGCGGAGGCCAGGACGGCACGCGAGGGCGCGTCCCACAGGTGTACGTCGTCCACGCAGACGAGCAGCGGCCCTTCCCCGGGGACGTACGGCCGCAGCAACCGGGGCAGGCCGGCTGTCCGCGAGCCCGCTCCGCAGGCGGACGGCGGGGGCGGGGGCGAAGGCGAGGGCGAGGGCGAAGGCGAAGGCGAGGGCGGGTGCGATGGCGCCGCGCCCCCGCCCTCGGCTGCCGCCCGCAGCAGCGCGTGCATGCCGTCGTACGGACGGGGGAGGGCGACGAGGGGCGGGGGGCTCAGGACGGGCCCGAGCGTGAACTCGCGGGCGGCTCCGGCCAGAAGAGCGCTCCGGCCCAGTCCTGGCTCAGCCGCGAGGAGGAGCGCCCCACCGCGTCCGGACCGGAGCTGGGCCCACAGCGCTTCGACTGCTGCTCTCTCGGTCGTCCGGCCGTATATCCGGCGAGGACGTCCCACGGTCGTCTGTCCGGTCACGCCGGTGAGGTTACTGCGGTGTAAACAGCGGCGGAACCCTCGGCGTAGCCGGTGGAGGGCCCCGAGGGCGCAGTCTCCACCGGCCGGATCGGAAGGTCAGGACGTGTGGGGGCAGTTCCCCCTGTACTCCTCGATGGTCGGGCCGGGGCTCGGCAGCGGGCAGAGGAACTGTTCGTAGCGGGTGTCGTTGTCGATGAACCGCTTCAGCCACGCGACGCTGTACTTGCCGATGGTGGTGTTCGACGTGTTCGGTGTGAAGTGCGTGGCGTTGTTGAGCTCCAGGTACGCCTTGTCGAGCGAGCTCGGCAGGCTGGCGTAGAAGGGCTCCGAGTGCGTGCTGACCGGTGCGATCGTGTCACCGTCGGCTCCGACGACCAGGGTCGGCGTCTGTATCTCGGGCCAGGACTTGTCGAGGTTCCACCCGGTGAGAGCGATGGCTGCCTGCAGCGCAGGCCGGGTCTTGGCAGCCTCCAGCGTGCCGCCACCGCCCATCGAGTGGCCCATCACACCGAGCCGGCTGCTGTCGATCCTGCTGCGGACGGTGCTGCGTTGCGTCAAGTAGTCGAGTGCGGACAGCAGTTGCCGCCCTCTGCTGTCGGGCTGGTCGAGGGTGGTGAGCGTGTCGATGGTCAGGACGACGAAGCCCTGTGAGGCCAGTCGCGGGCCGAGCCAGGCGATGGACGACTGGGTGGCGGTGTACCCGGGGGAGATGGCCACGGCGCCGAACGTTCCGTCGCCGGTGGCGGTCGGGTAGTAGATGGTGCCGCCGCCGAAGCCCGTGACGCCCAGGGACGACACGCTGGTCTGCGAGACCGCGTAGGGGCCGCGGGCGGCCTCGATGCTCGACGTGGTCGGTGCGGGTCCCCGTTCGTACGGGTTGGCTGCGGCCTGGGCCCCGGGCGCCGTGAACGTGGCGAGTCCGCCGATGGTCAGGAGTGCCGCCCAGGGGGCGAGGAGCGACCGGAGGCGCGTCCTCCCGGAGCCGGCGGGGCGGGCGGACCGGCCGTTGGTACGGGCGCCGCGGGGGTGGGCGTTCTCGGTGGGGTGCTGCTGCACGACGGAGTCGTCCTCTCGGTCGTGGCGGAGTAGAACCGGCCGGCCGCCGGCGCCCGGCTCCGCGCCGAGGACCGTACTGCCTGCCGGTGGTACCGCCGCTTTCGTTGGCCGGACCACTGTCACGGCGCACCCGGCAAGCCCACATCGGTGGAATCACCGGTCTCGTGGGCGCACGCGGTCAGCCCGGGGCCCGGCCGATCGCTTCGGCCGGGCCCCGTCCCCCCCTGTGTCAGGCCTTCTTGCGGGCCGTCTTGTAGAGCTCGGCGGTCAGGGCGGCGACCTCCTCCTGCGAGGCGCCCTTGCCGCCGGTCTTCGCCTGCGCCAACTCGAAGACGTTGGCGCCTCCCAGAGTGGAGTAGTCGGACCAGGCGCAGACCGGGAACTGGAACTCCGCGGCACCGCCCTTGGGGGCGCCGGCATCCTTGTCGTGGGTGACCTTCACGTCCTGGCATTTCATGAGCGCGCCCTCGAAACCGGCGGGCTTCATGGCCCGGGGGCTTCCGAGGCGCTCCATCGTGAGCCCCCGCGCCTTCCCGTCGCCCTTGAAGCCCTTCTTGGTGACGTTGGCGAAGTAGTTGTCGAGCGCCGTGGCGGGGTCGGGGATGTCGCCGTAGAGGCCGTCGAAGGTCAGGCGCTTGCCGCCCACCTTCGCGGGATCGTCGGGGTCAGTGCTCACCGCGTTGTAGATGCCGGACACCGCCTGCGCGTTGTTCACGCCGACACCCGCGGCCTCCTTCCTCTGCCCGGCGTTCAATTCGGCGGGCGCGCTGCCCGGACTCGACTTCTTGTAGGCGTCGACCGACTCGGGGGCGACGAGCGTGTAGCCCTTGCTGTCCACGGTGACGTCACCGTTGCCCACGCCGTCGCCGTCGCCGCCGAGTGCGAAGTACGCGCCACCCGCGATCACCGCGAGGGCGACGATCACTCCGGTGACGATCAGGCCGGTCTTCTTCCCCGTGGCCGGCTTCGGGGGCGGACCGAGGAAGCCACCCGGTGCGCCTGCGGACGGGGAGTGCCGGCCGAAGGGGTGGGGTTGCCGGGGCGGGCCCCAGCCCTGCTGGCCGAGCGGCTGAGGCCCGGAGGCGTCAGGCGGCCCGAAAGCTCCGGGCCGGGGGTAGGGCGGCTGCTGGTCGTGCGGTCCGGGCTGGTCGTGGCTCATGTGCGCTGTCTCCCTGTGGGTCAGCCCGCCGCGGCGAAGGCGGCTTCGAGGCGGGGGACGTAGTCGGCGAAGGCCGGGGCCCAGCACCCGTAGTTGTGGCCGCCGTTGCAGGTCGGGGCCAGCGACGCGCCGTTGCCGTAGTCGACGAGACGGCTGGGAATGCCCAGCTGGTCCAGGCGGGCCTTGACGGTGTGGGAAGCCGTCGCGGTGTGGACGTCGATGAGGTCGTTGTTGCCCGTGTAGAGCGTGATGCCGGTTGCGGAGAGTTTGGCGAGGTTCACCGGCGCTGCCGGATCGACCGCCTTCCACACGCGGTCGGCGTCGAAGAACGGGTACGGGGAGCCGAAGATCGCGTCGCTGTCCACATAGGGCCCGTGGCCCGCGCAGTCGCCGGAACCGGACCCGGACGAGCTGCTCGCCGCGCACCAAGCACCGGCGAGGTTCAGCTCGGTGGCCAGGACGGCCCCGCGGACCTCCCACATGCCGAAATCGATGCCCCCGGACAGGGCCGCCACGTGGCCGAACAGGTCGGGCCGGGCCTGGGCGTAGTGCAGGGAGCCGTAACCGCCCATGGACAGTCCGACGACGGCGCGGTGGGCGCGGTCGGCGCGGGTACGGAGATTGGCGTCGATGAACGGGACGACCTGGGTGAGGTGGAAGGTCTCCCAGTTCGCCTTCCCTTCGGCCGTGGTCTGCATCAGCCAGTCGGCGTACCAGCCCTTCATTCCTCCGTCCGGCACCACGGTGATCATCGAGTCCGAGTGCAGCGCCGGGGCGGCCGCGACATCGTTCACGTTGCCGCCACCACCGTGCAGGAAGTACGTGACCGGCCAGCGGCGGCCGGAGTCGGTGTCGTAGGCGGCCGGGAGGAGGATGCGTATCCGGTGCTTCCCGGAGAGCTGCGGGGTGGTGACGGTGAGGGTGAAGTCGGTGGGGCTGTGCACCTGCGTCTCTTCGCGGACCAGGGACAGACCGTAGCCGTCGCTGAAGTCGGGGACGTCGGCCGACTCCGAGGAGGCGGCGGACACCGGGTCGGAGCCCGGCACCGTGGCCGGTACTGCGGCCGGTACTGCGGCCGGCGCTGCGGCGTGTGCGGCGCCGGCGCCCGTCAGGGCGGTGAGCGCGAGTGCCGCGCCGAGTGAGGTGAGGCGCAGGGACGTCATGGGGAATCCTTCGTCGAGGAGGCTCGCGGCGTGCTGGGCTGCCGCGAGCCGGACATCCCGATGGTGGTGTCCGCAACCGCCCGGCCAACAGGCCAAGCCACCGGCCATTGGTGACCGGCGGTCGAACGGCCCCCGGTCCGTGCCGTTTCGGGGACCGCCGCCCCCGTGTCCGCGTGGTCACGGGGCGCTGGTCGACGGGGGTGTGAACGTGGCCGGTGCGAAGTCCCGGTGCCGACCGCGGAACGTACGTCCGAGGTGGTGCTGCAGCCGGACGTGGCGGAACTGGTACACGGCTCCGGTCTGGCGCAGCACCCCTCGGTCGTAGGCATCGTCCAGGAACGCGGCGGGGTCCCACGGCAGGCGCCCGGCCAAGGGCAGCCAGACACGTGCCAGCACGATCCATTGCCCCCACGCCGTGAAGGTGAGCACGTAGGAGGCCGCGCCGCCCAGGCCGCCGACCGCGCCGATGAACAGACTGTCCTGGACCCCCCAGTTGAGTGGTCCCACGAACGTCCCTTGGAGCAGCCGGACGATCACGTACCCGCCGAAGGCGATGGCCAGGGTGAACGCCGGAGCCAGGATGAGGAACTGCCGGCCGGCCGTCGCACGGTTCGAGGACAGCAGACTGATCGGGGTGGCCGCCGCGGTGACGTCCACGGGCACTTCGAGTGCGGCCATGAGCCCGAAGACGAGACCGGCGGCCGAGCCGAAGATCAGCCCGAGGACCAGCATGTTGATCAGGGTGCCTTCGACGATGCGCGGGTCGGTGATGGACGTTCCCGCGGCCAGCGCGCGTCCGAGGGTGAGAGCACAGGCGCACCCGATGCCCATGACCGTGCCGCCGACCAGACCTTGCCCGAAGCGAGCGGTGAAGGTGCGCAGGGGCCGGCGGCCGAGGCTCTCGTGCGTGGCGCGCAGTGCCAGCCGGATGCGGGCGGGTTCGAAGGCCGCTCCGTCGCCGGACCGGTCCGCCATCGCGTAGACGGCTCCGAAGGCGAGGCCCGCGGCGGGGCCCATGAGACCGCCCTGCACGAGGAGTTCGCCGAGGGGGAGCGGAGTGAGCACGAGGCCGACCAGCCAGTCGGCCAGGGTGACGCACACGACGGTGGCCAGGACGAACGCCAGGGTGCGCGCCGAACGCGACAGCGAATCGCCGAGCTGCCACCACGCGAGGTCCTGGCGTTCGCGGTCGAGGCGGACCAGGTGGTGGGCGAGGTAGCCGAGCCAGCCTTCTGCCCGAGCGGGGTCCGGGTAAGGAGCCCTGGGCCGTCGGCCGGCCGCATCCCGTTCCGGGGCGCGGCGTCGGTAGACCGCGGACACGAAGCCCGCCAGCAGGTGCTCGTCCAGGCTCTTCACGGAGGGGAACCGGGTGGCGTCCAGGAGCTCGGCGGGATCCCGGTCGGGCGACTCGCTGTAGAGGGTGCGGGCGAGGATGACCATGAGCGGGGTGGTCAGCACGGCGGCGAGGTTCGTGTGTGCCGGCCCCTGGCGCGTGCGCAGTTCCGTGAGGACCGCGTCCCACGGCGAGCCGGGCACGCAGGTGTCGTGGGCAGTGCCGGCGTCGGACGCAGGGACGGCGCGGGCCGTGCGGGGCAGGTAGTCGGCGAGGTCCTCGAGGGTGAGGTCCGTGAGCTCGATGCCCCCAGCCCAGATGAGCGGCGCGTGCGCCGCCCGGACCGCTTCGGCGTACTCGGCGCGCCGGCTGGTGAGGACGAGAGGGGAGGAGGTCGCGTTGAGCGCGTCCAAGGCCTCGCGCCTTAACCCCTCGGCGATCTCGTCGAACCCGTCCAGGACCGGCAGGATGAGGTCGGCGTCGACCAGCACGGCGGCCAGGGTCGCCCCGCCGGAGCTGCGCCGGGCCAGATGCGGGTGGTCGCGCAGCAGTCGGCCGATCAGCCAGTCGCGCAGTGCGGTGGTCGACGGGTCCCAGGAGCCGATGCTGAAGATCACCGGCACGCGGCGGTGGGGGGCGGGGGTCTCCAGGAGGTCCAGGACGAGCCTGATGGTGAGGATGGACTTGCCCGAGCCGGCCCGACCGAGGATCACCAGCCGCCCGGAAGGGATCTTCAGGTAGACCTCGGCCATGCTCCGCAGGTCGCCGCCCAGATCCACCTCGCGCGGAGTCCCGCCCGGCCCCAGCCGCTGGATGTTCTCCGCCCGGTCGGTCAGCACGGCGGGCGCCGGCTTCCACCGCACGGGCAGGGGGAACGGATCGTGGACGCGACGTTGCGCCTCCTCGCGACGCCAGCGCCGCCGGACCTCCGTCGCCAGCTCGCGCGCGGCGTCGGCGAGCGCGGGGTGGACGGGCGGCCCGGCGGGTGGTGCGGGCGCGGGCGCGGGCGCGGGATCGGGTGCAGGCGGGCGCGCAGGCGCGGATATGGACACGCCGTGGCCGTGGCCGTGGCCCTGGCCCTGGCCGTGTCCGCTGTCCGCACCGGTGTCATGCGGCGCAGTGGATGAGCTGGTGAGCGCACTCGCCAGGAGCAGACGGTCCGCGTCTTCCAGGCCGAGCGCGTCCGCGAGCAGATTCACCGTCCCCATCCGGTGGTTGGTGGATCCGCCGTTCTCCAGCCGGCGGATGGTGCGCACGCTGACCCCGGACCGCTCGGCCACCTGTTCCTGCGTCAGATTCGCTTTGTCGCGCAGCTTGCGCAGCAACGTTCCGAGGTCCTCCGTCATCCAGCCTCTCCCCTGATCCGCCAGTACGAACGGCGGTGAGCCTACCCGTGGCCGCCGGTCACCAATGGCCGGGTGTCTGACCTGTACAAGAACCATGACCGCGACCACCGTTGGGGGCCATGCCCCTACGGACGTCACAGCAGGGAGGCGACGTGGCCAACCGCTTCTGGTGCGGAGAGTGCACTTTCAAGACGCCCTGGGTCGACAGTCCCGAGGGGCTGCGCCGGCAGATGGAGCACTACGCCCGCAAGCACCCCGGCATGCACCCGGCCGGCCAGGTCGAAACCCGAAGGCGCGGCCCGGTCGCCCGCAAGGGATGCCTGCTGCTCACGGCGGGGGCCCTCATCCTGCTCACCGTGGTGACCACGTGGCGCCATTGAAGGCCTGCGGCCCCTGGCCGAAGGCCGCCGTCGAACGGCGGCCGGGCCCCCGTCCCCTCCGGGCGGGGACGTTGCTCCTTTCCGGGTCGGCGCGGAGAACTGCTGACCCTCACGTGCTTGTCATCATCAGGAGGTTGGTTCATGTCACACTTGCCCGTTCCCCCGCGCCGTGGCGGTCGTTCCGGTCCCCCCGCGCGGCGGCGCCCTGGTACCGCCACGGCGGCGGGAAGTCTCGGTATTGCGTACGGGCTGGTGGTGGGGGGCGCTGGAGTGTCCGGGATGGTGTGGGGGCTGAGCGCATTCGGTGAGGTGGGCTGGGTGGTCTTCCTCTGTGCCTTCGTCATCCCGTTCGGTGTGGCCCTGGTGCGCAACGGGGCCAAGGTGCTGTCGGGGGAGCCTGAGGCGGGCCCTCGGCTGAGCCAGCTGCTGGTGGTGCCGGCCGGCCTGTCCGGCATCGCGATCGGTTCCATGGTGGCCCAGGCGGACTTGGCCACCAGTCAGGCGCAGAACCAACTGACGGGCTTCATCGTCGCCTTCGTACTCTCGGCCGCAGCGATCGTCCTGACCGAGGCGCGCTCCACGAAGGCATACCTCGGCCTGCTCTAACGCCTCGGCAGAACCGGAGAAACGCCGCGGCGGCAGGTGGCCCCGGCCGGCCGGGGCCGGTCGCTGCTACCGGCTGATCAGCGGCAGCACGGGGAAGGGGTGACCCTGCCAGATCAGTCGAGAGGCCTCTTCCGGGTAGGCGGTGACAGCCGACCGGGTGTCGAAGCGCTGAACGAGCCGTTGATCGGTGTCGTACGCGGGCCAGCCGGGTTCCCCGTCGCCGGCGAACGAAGCCCATGCGGTGCGCATCCGCGCGGACAGGTCCTCTGCCTCCGCGGAGGGCGTTTCGCCGATCAGCATGGCAGGCTGACCACGGTCCAGGTTGCCGAAGACCAGTGGTACGTCGAGGCCGTGGCAGGCGCCGAAGGCGCCACCCATGCCCGGGGCCTGCCAGGCCAGCTCGTAGACGTACGCGCGACCGCCGGCCGCCGTCTGCGCCTCGGCGAGGTGGAGCGACGGCATGCGGAACAGCCAGTCGGAATGCACCAGTTCGTACAGCTCGTCCGGCCCCGCCGCCGGGAACGCGTCGCGATAGCGGCGCGCGCCGTCCGGGCCGGGCGCGAAGACCTGGAGGGCGCTCGCCGCCTGCTCCTCGCCCACCTCACCGAGCAGACCGTTGATCGCGGTGAACAGGCGCTGCTCGTCGCGGGTATGGCCGACGAGCAGCTCGATGTCGCGGCCGGCGCCCTCGCTCAGGGCCTGCCACGGTGTGACGGCCAGGACCTCGCCGTCGACGACGGGTGCGAAGGGGATCGACCGGTGCGCGGGCCGGCCCCAGCGATGCGCCCACTGGCCCGTCTTGGCGCCGACCGCGTCACCGGCGGCGGACAGCCGGTGTGGGGCAACACCGGACAGGTCGCCCACCGTGGGCCGCAGCCCCAGCTCGGCGGCGCAGGCAGCCGTGATGTCCGCGGCCAGCTCCGGTGAGAAGAACGTCCCCGGCACGCTCTGCGCGACGGCCCGGCGGAAGAGCCCGGCCGCACGGTCCATCGCCAGCAGCGCCGCGACCGACCCCCCACCTGCCGACTGCCCGAAGACCGTGACCCGGTCGGGGTCGCCGCCGAAGGCCCCGATGTTGTCGCGCACCCACTCGAGAGCGGCGACCTGGTCGAGCAGGCCGCGGTTGGCAGGAGCCCCCTCGATCTGCGCGAAACCCTCGATCCCCACGCGGTAGTTGAACGTCACCACGACGACGCCACCCTCCCGCGCGAGCCGACCACCGTCGTACTCGGGGAGGCCCGACATCCCGATCACGTAGGCGCCGCCCTGGATCCACACCATCACCGGCAACCCCGCACCCGGGTCGGGTTCGGGCGACCAGACGTTGACCGTCAGCCAGTCGTCACCCGCCGTGTCCTGCGACAGCCCGTCCATGCCGAAGTGCCCGCCCTGAGGGGGCGGCGGGCCGTACGAGAGGGCCTCCCGCATCCCGCTCCAGCCCCCTGCCGGTCGCGGCGCGGCGAAGCGCAACGCGCCGACCGGCGGCTCGGCGAACGGGATGCCACGGAACACCGCCACACCCGCCTCCCGGCTGCCGCGCAGCTTCCCGGCTGCCACGCGGACTTCGGGCCGGGACCCGGACGGCTTGGACTCGGCGTCGGTCATCACAACTGCCTCTCAAGCAGGAGGAGAGGGCTCGCGGCGGCCCCCGGACCCTGCGGATCATCCACCGCGGTGGGACACCGCGCCAGCGATTTACGAAGCCCTCGCCCCCCTGGAGCGGTGCATCCGCCGCCTGGATCGTCCCCCTGTCCACACGTCTTCGGTCTTGGTGTCGGCACTCGTGGACAGCCCTTTGGCCGGTGGCGGCGGTGACCACGTCGTCACCAAGGGCTCCGCACCTTGACGCCCAGGGCGCGGACCTGCTCCTGGCCGTGCGGGTGGAGCTTCATCAGAAGGTCCTCGCCGATGGCGTCGTTGCGACGCCAGATCGTGCAGAGCGTGTGCAGAGCCGCTTCCGCGACCTCCGGCGCTTCGTCGGTCGCGGCCTTCACCAGAGCCTCCTGAACCGGCCTGGAGTGGAGCTCTCCGACCGCCCGCGCTATTCGGGCCCGCTGCTCGGCGGGCACGTCCGGGTCGGCGAGCAAGCGCAGGACACCGGCCGTATCGCGGGCATCCTGGCAGGGCAGGACCCAGCAGACGAAGACGAGCTGGGTGACCACCATGATCACGTATTGCAGCGGCATGAGCAGCCCTACGGGCAGCAGGGGAGCCAGCGGAAGCACGACCATCCAGCCGCCCCGGATCCGCTGAGGACCGCCGGTCGGCGGTTCGAAACGGCGACCGGCCAGCAAGATGACGACGAACATGGTTCCGATCGTGAGGAGGGGTACCGCGACCAGTCCCAGTCGCATTCCCAAGCCGAACTCCTCGCCGAACGAGTCTCCCGGCGACACCGCCACCGCAGCTGTCCAGCCGATGAGGGCAGTCAGGACGTAGCGCTGCAGGGATGCAAGCAGCCATCTCCCCGTACTCATGCATTTTCCTCGCTACTTCAGAAGTTCGTGGTGCGGGCGCAACTGACCAGGTGCGCTGCGGCTGTGCCGCCCCACGACACCGGCGTCGAGGTGAAGGGGGATCCGCCCCAGGAGCCTTGGACATGGACCGCCCACGTGACCCTCACCGCCGAGAGGGCACGATCTTCGCCGGACACCGAGGGCAGAGCGGTCAGCCTAGGGCACGAGGACGATCTTGCCCCGGACCCGGCCGGTTTCGCTGAGTTCGTGCGCCTTGGCGGCCTGCGTGAGGGGGAAGGTCTCTGCGATCGTGGGGCGTACGCCGTGGGCGTCGACGAGTTCGGCGAAGGCGGTGAGCACGGCGGGTGTGGGCTCCAGGAAGAACTCCACGAACCGTACGCCGAGTTCGTCCGCGCGGGCCGTCACCTCGGTGCGGTCGACGCCGACACCGACGACGTCGACCAGGATGCCGCCGGGCTTGAGGGTGGCCAGGGAACGAGGGCCGTAGTCGTTGCTGATGGTGTCCAGCACCGCGTCGATGCCGCGCAGGGTCGAGAAGTCCTCCACGGTGTAGTCGATCAGCTCGTCGGCGCCGAGTTCCCGCAGGTAGTCGTGCTTGGCGGCGCGGCCCGTGCCGATGACGTACGCGCCGCGGGCCTTGGCGATCTGCACGGCGAGGTGGCCGACGCCGCCGGCGGCGCCGTGGATCAGCACGCGCTGGCCGGGCCGTACGTCGGAGAGGGTGATCAGGGCCTGGTAGGCGGTGAAACCGGAGATCGGCAGGGCGGCGGAGCCGATGTGGTCGAGGGTGCGCGGCTTGGGCGCGATCCGGTCCTCGGTGACCACGACGTGGTCGGCGTGGCTGCCGTGCGGCGGGGTGGTCCAGCCGTAGACCTCCTCGCCCACCGAGAAGCGGGTCACCCCCTCACCCGTGCCCTCCACCGTGCCGCTGAACTCGTGGCCGAGCACGAACGGCGGCGGGCCGAAGAAGTCCACCTTGCCGATGCGGACCTTCCAGTCCGCCGGGTTCATGCCGGTGGCCCGCACCCGGACCAGGACCTCGCCGGGGCCCGGCGAGGGAAGGGGCATCTCGGCGAGTTCCAGCACGCCGGAGTCGCCGATGGCTCGTTGGGTGACCACCCGTGTCGTCGTCATGCGGATCATTCTGAGCCTGATGATCACGCAGGAGAAGCAGTTTTGCCCAGGCGAGGAAAGGTCCCCCGAGGCCTGCGGAACACCTGCTAGCCCAAAGACGCCGACGTGAAGTGCCGTACCTGAAGCGGTGCAACGAGGTAACCCTCCTCGCCCGGCAGAACCACGGGCTGGTCACGCCACCCCTCACCGGCATAGCCGGCCAAGTCCTGCTCGCTGCGCCAGCGGCTGACGTAGAGCACCGAAGTGGGCGGCGCGAGCAGCACCTCGTGGTCCAGCAGACCCGGGTAGCGGCTGGGAAACTCGCGTACCGCAGCGACGAGCATGTCGTGGAACGCCTGGAAACGGTCAGGCCGTACGCGTGCCTCACTCACCCTGATGATCACGCCGTCAGAGTGCCACGCAAGCAGCCGCGGCGCCACCCTCCTTCCGCATGCTCTCCAGGCCTTCCGCCAGGGGTCCCGGCTCACCCGTGCCCGACTCCGGGCTCCGGACTCCGGACTCCGGCGAAGGCTCCGCCGATCCAGCCCACCGGCAGCACGCGGCCGTGGGAGGAGGCACGTGCACTCATCGGGTGGTTCGCAGCCGGTGTGGGCTGAGACACCGGCCGTCGGGGGACCCATAGCGCGCGGGGCAGGAGGAACGCGATCGGCTGCATCCGTCCGCCCGGAGAACGAGGAACTGGCGGCAAGTGCCACCTCACGACACGGAGGACCGAATGCGAGCGCGATCCGTCGAGCGACATCCCATGACAGGAAGCCCGCACGGTCACAACGGGCCAGGTCCCCGCCCCACGCCCGCGGCTGCTGTCGACGCGGACGTCGTGCGGGCCGTGAACCGTGAGCTCGTCCTGTGCTGCGAGGACTTCGTCTCGCTGAGCCGATCCCTCGACGCCGTCTTCGCCGACGACATCGCCGAGCGCCTCTGCGCCTACACCCTCGGCGGTGGCGCGCGCATCCGGCCGCAGTTCCTCTGGTGGGCCCTGCGGGCGTGCGGAGGTACGGACGCCGAGGTACCCGCAGCCCTGCGCGTCGCCGCCGCGCTCGAACTCATCCAGAGCTGCGCCCTGATCCACGACGACGTCATGGACCGGTCGGCCGAGCGCCGCGGCAGGCCCTCCTTCCACACCCAGATCGCGCTCCAGCACGCCGCGAACGGCCGCGAACCCGATCCGTCCGCCTTCGCCCATTCGGCCGCCGTCCTGGCCGGTGACCTCGCCCTGTCCTGGGCCGACGACCTGGTCGCGGGCGCGGACCTGGCAGCCGCCGTGCGCCCGGACATCCTGCGGATCTGGCGGCTCATGCGGACGGAGATGGTCGCCGGTCAGTACCTCGACCTGCACGGCCAGGCGACCTCCTCCCGCTCCGCCGTCCAGGCCATCCGCACCGTCTGCCTGAAGACCGCCCGCTACACCATCGAAAGGCCCCTGGCGCTCGGAGCGGCGCTCGCGGGCGCCGACGCGACGACGACCCGTGCGCTGACCGCCGCCGGCCGGTGCGCAGGAATCGCATTCCAACTGCGGGACGACCTGCTGGGCGTGTTCGGCGACCCCGAGGCGACCGGGAAACCCGCCGGGGACGACATCCGGTCCGGGAAGGCGACGTACCTCCTCGCCGTGGCCCACTCCCGGGCCCGCACCGCCGGCGCGAGGGGCGTCATCGACCTCCTGGAGGACTGCCGCGGCAGCGCCGACCTGTCCGCGGCCACCCTGTCCTCGGTGCGCGACGCCCTGCGGTCGACCGGAGCTCCGGCGCAGGTGGAGCGGCGCATCGGGCGCCTGGCCCGGGCGGCCCAGCACCACCTGGCCGCGGCACGCCTGCACGGCTCCGCCGCCCGGCGCCTCGCAGAACTCCTGACGGCCGTCGCCTCGCCCCCGGGAGGGGACGCCGCACCGCCCGTGACGGCTGCCGGGCCCGGGGGAGGAGCCCGATGAGGACGGTCACCGGGCGAACCGACCACGTGGTGGTCGTCGGAGCCGGCCTGGCGGGCCTGTCCGCCACCCTCCACCTGCTGGGCGCGGGCCGCCGCGTCACCCTCGTCGAGCGCGACCCGCTACCCGGCGGCCGAGCAGGCCTCATCGAGTGCGGCGGCCACCGCTTCGACACCGGGCCGACCGTCCTGACGATGCCTCACCTGCTGGAGGAGGCGTTCGCCGCCGTCGGCCGGACGATGTCCGACCTGGTGACGCTGCACCCGCTGCACCCCGCCTACCGGGCCCGGTTCGCCGATGGCAGCAGCCTCGACGTCCACACCGGAGCCGCAGCCATGGAGGCGGAGATCGAAAGATTCGCCGGAGCCCGGGAAGCGGCCGGATACCAGCGCCTGCGCCACTGGCTCCAGGACCTCTACCAGGTACAGATGGGCCGCTTCATCGACACCAACTTCGACTCGCCCCTCTCGCTCCTGCACACCGACCTGGCCCGGCTCGCCGCACTGGGCGGATTCGGCCGCCTCCAGCCGAAGATCGGTCGCTTCCTGACCGACGAGCGGCTGCAGAGGGTGTTCTCGTTCCAGGCCCTCTACGCCGGCGTCCCGCCCGCCCGCGCGCTCGCCGCCTACGCCGTCATCGCCTACATGGACACCGTCGCCGGGGTGTTCTTCCCCGAAGGCGGCATGCACGCCGTACCCACCGCACTGTCCGAGGCCGCCGCCGACGCGGGCGCCACGCTCCTGCACGGCGAAACCGTCACCCGTCTGGAGCGCACCGGGGAGCGGATCACCGCCGTCGTCACCGACCGCCGGCGCATCGCATGCGACGCGGTGGTCATGACCCCGGACCTGCCCACCAGCTACCGGCTCCTCGGCCGCCGTCCGCGCCGCCCGCTCGCCCTGCGCCACTCCCCGTCCGCGGTGGTCCTGCACGCGGGCACCGACCGCACATGGCCCGAACTGGCCCACCACACGATCTCCTTCGGCGCAGCCTGGAAGCAGACCTTCCGCGAACTGACCCGCACCGGCCGCCTGATGAGCGACCCGTCACTGCTCATCACCCGGCCCACCGCCACCGACCCGGACCTCGCCCCGCCCGGCAAGCACACCCACTACGTGCTCGCACCCTGCCCCAACACCACCGTCGGCCCCTCGGCCGCCGCCTGGAAGGACCTCGGACCCCGCTACCGGGACAGCCTGCTGCGCGAGCTGGAGCGCCGCGGCCTCACCGGCTTCGAGGACGCCATCGACACCGAGGTACTCCTCACCCCCGCCCACTGGGCAGCCCAGGGCCACGCGGCCGGAACACCCTTCTCCGTCGCCCACACCTTCCCCCAGACCGGCCCCTTCCGCCCCCGCAACCTCGTACACGGCGTCGCCAACGCCGTGCTCGCCGGCTGCGGCACCACCCCGGGCGTCGGCGTCCCCACCGTCGTGATCTCCGGCCGCCTTGCGGCCGCCCGTATCACCGGCCTGCCCGGTGCCCGCCGCCGCACCACCGCGCCCCCCGCCGCGGCGACGGAAGGCGGCACCGCGTGACACGACGCGAACTCGACGCCGCCGCCATCGCCGACCCCGCCCTGCGGGCAGCCTTCGACCGCTGCCGCCGCCTCAACGCCCGCCACGGCAAGACCTACTTCCTCGCCACCCGGCTGCTCCCCGCGTCCCGCCGCCCCGCCGTGCACGCCCTCTACGGTTTCGCCCGCTACGCCGACGACATCGTCGACGACCTGACCGCCCCCGCCGCGCCCGGCGAACGGGCCACACGACTCCAGAACCTGTCGCACGACCTGCGCACGGCGATGGAGGGCGGCCCCGGACGCCACCCCGTCGTCACGGCGGTCGCCCACACCGCCCACCGCTACCGCATCCCCCACCGCCACTTCGACGACTTCCTCACCTCCATGCGCAGCGACCTCACCGTCACCGACTACGCCACGCTCGACGACCTGCGCGGCTACATGCACGGCTCCGCGGCCGTCATCGGCCTGCAGATGCTGCCCGTGCTCGGCCACACCGTCTCCCGGGACGAGGCCGCTCCGCACGCCGCCGCGCTCGGCGAGGCGTTCCAGCTCACCAACTTCATCCGCGACGTCGGCGAGGATCTGGACCGCGATCGCGTGTACCTGCCCGCCGAGCTCCTCGCCTCCGAGGGCGTGGACCGGGACCTGCTGCACTGGAGCAGACGCACCGGCCGCCCTGACCCCCGGATCACCCGCGCACTGCGCTCCGCCGCCGCCCTGACCCGTGGCTTCTACGCGGCGGCGCAGGCAGGTCTCGACATGCTCGACCCCGTCTCCCGTCCTTGCGTCCGCACGGCTTTCGTCCTCTACGGGGACATCCTCGACGCCGTCGCCCGCGACGGGTACGCGAGCGTCCACCGCCGCTCCACGGTCCCCTTCACCCGGCGGGCAGCCGTCGCAGCAGCGGGCCTCGCCAGGATCGCGGCCGTTCGTCTTCGCACACCCGCCGCCCGTGACATCCAGGAGCCCTCCCGATGAGCCCGCGAGCCCCACGTCGCAGACGCCTCCCGCTGAGCGTGCGCCGCGAGCCGGTGGCCTGGCACCGGCAGGAACCGACCTGGCGGGAAGCCTCGCCCCCGCTCATCGCCGCCGCCCTGAAAAGGGCCCGGGCCCGGCCCGCCGGCAACTGGTACGTGCTGGGCCCGAGCGCGGCCGTCCGCCCGGACGCCGGCTACGGGCGCACCGTCGAGGGCACGGAGGTCGTACTCTGGCGCGACCCCGACGGAGCCCTCGTTGCCGGACCGGGCGCCTGCCCGCACCTGGGCGCCCCGCTGGCCCGGGCCCCGGTCCACTGCGGCACCCTGGTCTGCCCCTGGCACGGACTCGCCCTCACCGGCGCGCCCTTCGCCGGCTGGATCCCGTACCCCGCCCACGACGACGGAGTCCTGGCCTGGGTACGCCTGGACGCACACGGAGGCGAGGAACCCCTCGAGGCGCCCGCCGTGCCGCCCCGGCCACCCGCCGCGCTCTCGCTGGCCGCCGTCTACACCGGTACCGGCGTGTGCGAGAGCGAGGACATCGTCGCCAACCGCCTCGACCCCTGGCACGGCGCGTGGTTCCACCCGTACTCCTTCGTCGACCTCACCGTCCTCGACGACGGCGCCGAGAGCGATGTCCTCACCGTGCGCGTCTCCTTCAAGGTGGCCCGGCGTCTGGTCGTGCCGGTGACCGCCGCGTTCACCGCCCCCGGGCCCCGCACCGTCGTCATGCGCATCACCGAGGGCGAGGGCGAGGGCTCCGTCGTCGAGACCCACGCCACCCCGCTGGGACCCGGCCACGACGGCCGCCCCCGCACCCTCGTCACGGAGGCGGTCATCGCCGCCTCCCACCGCAGCGGCTTCGCCCTCGCCCGCACGGCGGCACCCCTGCTGCGCCCGCTCATCCGGCGCGCGGCAGGCCGCCTGTGGCGGGACGACCTCGCCTACGCGGAGCGCCGCTGGGAGCTCCGCCGCACCGGACGCTTCCCCGGATGAGCCGCCGGGCAGGGCATGACCCGTCCCGCCCTGCCCGGCAGCGCCCTGGCCGCTCCGGGCGCGTTACGGCAACCGGGCCGGCGCCTGCCCGGGACCCGGCGCCTGCCCGGGACCCGATGCCTGCCCGAGACCCGGCGTCCGCCCTGGACCCGGTGCCTGCTCGGGACCCGGCGTCCGCCCGGGACCCGGCGTCCGCCCGGGACCTGGTGTCTGCCCGGGACCGGGCGTCCGCCCGAGACCGGGCGTCCGCCCAAGACCCGGCGTCCGCCCGAGACCCGCCAACACCCGGCCCGCGGCCATACGGCCGCGGGCCGGCACCGTCCACAGCGTCTCGCCCCGCACACCCCACCGCTCCAGCAGGGCGTTCGCCGCCATGAATCCGCTGGTGGCCGCCCGTTCCATCAGTGCCACCGGCAGCCCCGTACGCACCAGGTCGCCCGCGACCACGACACGGGCGTCGCCCGTGCGCACAGCGGGGCGGTCCCCGTATCCACCGACGGCGAACAGGGGGCAGTCCTCGCGCCACTCGTGCCGGGAGTCGACGATCTCGGCACGCGCCGTCTCCGGGTACACCTCGTGCAGCCGGCGCACGAGCCGCTCCTGCACCTCCGCGCGTCGCTCACCGGGATCGACCGCGTACGCGTGGAGTTCCACCACCGAACCGCCGGTCCGCAGCGTCCAGCGGTGCGCCTCGCCCTCCCACCGGTCCAGCACGCTCACGTTGTCGAGGCCGCCGAAGCCACTGGTGCCGAGGAACGGGTGCCGGTCGCCCGCCACCGGCCGCGACAGCCACAGCCGCGACACCAGGAACGGCGGCGCGGTCCGCAGCCGGTCGATCGAGGCGCGCCACGCCGGACCGACGAGCCGCGGGGACGCGCCGGCCACGGCCCGCAGCCCGGCGGTGTCCAGGGCCAACACCACCCCGTCGTACCGCCCGGCGTCCGCCCCCGCGACGACCTCCACCCGGTCCTCGCCGACGGGGCCCACCTCGTGCACCGGCGTGCCGGTGCGGATCTCCACACCGAGGCCGAGCACATGCCGGGCCAGCGGTTCCCACAAGGCCTGCGGGAACGGCTCGCGCGGCACGTCGAAGAGCAGTCCTTCGCTGGAGCCGAGGAAGTAGATGTGGAACATCAGCACCAGTTCTGCGGCCGAGAGGGTCGCCGGATCTGCGAAGAAGCTCCGCGAGAACACCTCGAAGGCCAGGTGATGGGCCGCTTCCGGGAAGCGGATCGAGGCCAGGAACTCCGCGGCGCTGACCCCGTCCAGCGCCTCGTACACCTCCGGAACGCCGACGTCCAGAAGGGGCAGGGCGGCCCGGGCGTTCATCCGCCCCAGATCCCGCCAGCCGAAGGACGGGCTCTGCGCGACGAAGGCGAGGGCGCTGAGCGGCGGGGTGCGCGGCACGCGCGCGAAGCTGTCCTGCCCGCCGTCGCGGTGGCGCAGCGGATAGTCCGGCAGACCGGTCAGACCGTGGAGCCCCGGATCGGCGCGGCGCAGCAGCGCCCGCAGGTTGTAGTACTGCCGGAAGAAGGCGTGGAAGCCTCGGCTCATCGTCGCCTCCGAGCCGTCCGCCAGCCGCGTCCTCCACCCCGCGAGCCGACCGCCGAGCTGCGCGTCCCGCTCGTACAGGGTGACGCGGACGCCGCGTTCGGCGAGCACGGTCGCCGCCGACAGTCCGGCGATGCCCCCGCCCACGACGGCCACCCGGCGGCCGTACCCCTCGATCCGGGCCCGTCCGCCCCGTGCCTCGACGCGATGTGCCCGGCGGTCCCGGCCCGGGAGCGCCCCGTTCACGAGGCGACCCGGGCGACGAAGGTGTGGGTGATCCCGGTCTGCCACCCCGGCAGCGGCAGCACCCGTACGTCCGTGAAGCCGGCGGCGCGCATCCGCCCGGCGAATTCCTCGGCCGTGTCGAAGCCGAGCACGCTGCGCCACAGGTGCTCGTACAGCCCCGCGTCACCGCCCGCCCGGCCGAGCGGCACGATCAGCGCCCGGCACACCGTCGTCCACAGGGCCCGGTGCGCCGGCTTCCCGCTGAGCGCGTACTCGTGTACGGCGATCCGGGCGCCCGGTGCCATCCGGGCGCGCACCGCGGCCAGCGTGTGATCGGGATCGGGCACGTTGCGGAAGAGGTAGGCGGCGAAGACGGCGTCGAACGGCCCGTCGACCCCAGCCGCCCCCAGCCGGTCGGCCGAGGCCTGGACGAAGCGGACGTTGGCGGGCCACCTTTTGGCGGTGGCCCGCTCCAGCATGCCCGGCGAGGCGTCCACGCCGGTGATGTCGGCTCGTCCCACGGCCGACAGCAGGGCGGCGGTCGAGGCGCCGGTGCCGCAGCCCAGGTCCAGGACGCGGGCGCCGCGCCCCTCGTCGGGCAGCCCCAGCCGGCGGGCCGAGCGGCGCAGGTGCGCGTGATATCCGGGACTGGCTGCGACCAGCAGGTCGTACCGTGCCGCGGCATGGTCGAAGGCAGCCGACAGGGCGTCGTCGCGAAGAAGGGACATGACAGCCTTTCAGCGGTGGCCCGGCCCTGCGGCCGGGACGGATCGGGGGAGCAAGGGCAGTTCCAGCAGCGACCGCAGCATGGGGCCGACGGGGGTGCGCAGCCCGACGCCGAGGTCCTCCCAGGGCGACGTCGCGCCGTCCAGGAAGCGCAGGACCCGCTCGGCCGGCACCGAGGAGAACAGGTGGGCGAAGAACGGCGCGCCGACGACCCGGCCGGTGTCGAGCGCGCGCAGCAGCACCGCGTCCATCGCCCGGGCGCGGCGCCCGTGCACGGGGGGCACCCGGGCGGGGGAGCGGCCCGCCCGCACCGCTGCGGCCAGGTGGCGGCTCTGGCGCTGGATGGCCGCGAAGGTGTAGCCCGTCGACGGGCGGGTCGCCCCGCCCGCCGCCCCGACGAGGAAGACCCGGCGCCCGGCGCGGCGGGGATACCGGCCGTCGCTCATCGGGATCACCCCCTGCTCGCGCCCCGTCACGGTGTAGCCGCCCAGGCGCAGGGCCGACGTGCAGTAGCCGCGCAGGGCGCGCTCGTAGGCCGCCCCGTCGAGAACGGCGGGGGAGAACTCCGTGTACTCGACCAGCGCCTCGTACCGGGTCAGCGGCAGGACGTAGCCGAAGGCGAGCCCGCGGGACGGCTGGGGGAGCCTGAAGTCCATCAAGGTCGCCGCACCCGGGTCGAAGGCGGGCTCCGCCGTACGCACGAACCACCCCAGGAAGTGCTGCAGCAACGTGGTCCGGGCCGCCGGCAACCGCCGCGGCGGCCGCGAGTCGAACACCAGCCCCGACCGGATCACCGACGGCGCCCCCGAGGCGTCCCGCCCGAGGACCAGCGCCGCCCCGCCGACGTCGTGCACCGACTCCACCGTCAGCCGCCGCACCTCCACCCTGTACGAGTCAAGCCGCTCCACCATGGCCGCCTCGAAACGGTCCGACCTGAGCATCTTGTACCTCAGGGATCCCAGGGGCCGCTCGATCAACCTGCCGTCCGGGCCGTGGAGGCGCAGCCGGTCCCAACTCGCCGCGAGCAGCCCGTCGTACGCCCCGGCCCCCGCCTCCCAGTAGCACCAGGTCCGGGTGGGCGGACGCAGCGGCCCCGGCGGTGCCTCGACCACGACCACGCGCGGCGCCACCCGTCCCCCGGGGAGCGGCTTGGACAGCTCGACCGCCAGGGACAGCCCGGCCGCCCCCGCGCCCACCACGGTCACCTCGGCGTCCCAGCTCACCCCGGCCTCCTGCCCGCGCGCCAACCCGTACCTCTTCTGCGCCGGACCCGCCGACGGATGCAGTAAACCGCCAGCGGGCACCCGGCCCGGGGATGACGCGGCACGACGGCAGCACGGACCATGCCACCGGCCCCTCCCAAGGGGCCTGGGCAGACCACTTCCGCTGCTGCGTCCGTGCAGGGACGGCGAGGCGCCGGCCTCCTCCTACAGGTAGCGGCGCAGGGGGAGCACCGAGGTCTCTCGGGCACGCTGCAGCAGCGAGCGACGCTTCCAGCGGTCCGGGCGGATCAGTTCGCTGGCCTCGAGGTCCTCGTCGTAGTGCGCGTCGAGGACGGCGGTGAACTCGGCGTCCATGACGGCGAGCATGACCTCCTCGTCGTGATCGAGGGAGCGGCGGTTGAAGTTCGTCGAACCGATCAGGGAGACGATGCCGTCCATGGTCATGACCTTCGCGTGCATCATGGTCGGCTGGTACTGGTGGATGCGTACGCCGCAGGCGATCAGGGCCTCGTAGTGGTGCTGTCCCGCCAGCTGGCACACCCGCTTGTCCGTGTGGGGGCCGGGCAACAGGATCTCGACGTCGACGCCGCGGCGGGCCGTGTCACACAGCAGGTCGATGAAGTAGGCGTCGGGCGCGAAGTACGCCGTCGCCAGACGCACCCGCTCCTCGGCCGATTCGAGGATCACGCGCATCAGGGTCTGCATGTCCTGCCAGCCGAAACTGGCCGAGCCGCGGACGACCTGCACGATGGCGCCCCCGCTGGGCTCGTGGCCGACGAACCGGTCGCGCTCGTCGAAGAGTTCCGCATGGCATTCGGCCCAGTTCTGGGCGAAGGCGGCGGCGATGCCGTCGACGGCGGGCCCCCGTACCTCGACGTGCGTGTCCCGCCACTCGCTGGGGTTGCGCGCGTCCCCGCACCATTCCTCGGCGATGCCGACGCCTCCGGTGAAAGCCGTCTGCTCGTCGACCACGAGGACCTTGCGGTGGCAACGGTGGTTCTGCTTGAGCGGCGAAAGGTAGAGCGGCTTGCGGAACCAGGCGACCTCGACTCCGGCACCGCTCATCTGATCCAGCAAGTCCCGCTCTATCAGACGGCTGCCGAAACCGTCCAGCAGCAGTCTCACCCGCACGCCCGCTCGCGCCCGATCGGCCAGGGCTTCGGCGAAACGCCGTGCGATGTCACCCCGCCAATAGACGAAGGTCATCATGTCGACGGTGTGGCGGGCGCCGCCGATCGCGTCCAGCATCGCGGAGAAGATCTCGTCCCCGTTGCGCAGGGGCCGCACGGCGTTGCCCTCGGTCGCCGCGATGCCGATGAGCCGCTCCAAACGCCGGCGTATGCGCTGGATCCTCTGGTCCGCCAGCGCGACGCCACTCGCGGCCCCGACCGTCGCACCGCTGAGCGGCTCCTGTCTGTCACTCATCCCGGCACTCCTCGGTCGGTCGGCCCTTCGGCGCTCAGGACCCTATCCGACGGCGCCTCGGCCTCCGGTGCCGGTGAGGGCCTTGCTCCGCTGGAGCTCGTTGCCAGCAGCGTTCGACGACACCGCGGGGCCGGTAGGCCGCGCTACGGCTCAGTCACGCGGACGCCGCCCCGGTGATCAGAGCTGGACTCGATCTCAGGTGTCGTGTCGGTGCTTGGTCACTCTGGGATGTCGATGGTGACAGATGGTGAGCTTTCGATACCTGTATGCCGTCGGCGGTCGCTCCGTCACCGGCTTGGGGTGGCGCCGGGGAGATGGTTGAGCCTCTGGTCGGCACGCTGGCCTGTCACCCGCGGGTAGCCGACGGGTGACAGCCTGTGTCTGCTGCTGAGGTTTTCACCAGTCGAGGCCGAGGTCGAGGTCGTCGAGGTCGACGTCGCTGTCGGGCGCGAGGTTCATGTCGTCGTGCCAGTCGTCGAGACCCTTGCCGTGGTGGCGGTTGTGGCTGCCGGAGTCGGTGTGGCCGGTAATGTCGCCCACCCCGCTATCGCCGCCGAGTGGGTTGTGGTCGTAGTCGTCAGAGTGGCCGCCCTTACCCCCGAAGAGGCTGGAGCCGCCGTTGCCGTTCGGGGTGTCGTGGTTATCGTTTTGGTCACCCTGCGGGTAATGGGGGTCCATGAGGTCACCGCCCATGACGCCGGGAACGCTGAGGTCGCCGTCCTGGAGGCCGGGGTCGTGGCCGTCGTCGTGGGGGACCAGGGTGACACTGTGCTGGGGGGCGGTCGGGGCAGCCATGGCGGTGGCGGGGAGGGCCACGCCGCCGCCGATCAGCGTCACGGATGCTGCGGCGAGCACGATACGACGGTTCCAGGTCCTGCTGTTCATCGGAGTTCTCCGGGGAATGGGGGAAGGGGCTGGTTGTCGGGCCCCGCATCGTTCGGGTTTTCCCGGTGGGGCCTGCTTCCAATGAACCCTGCGCCGCGGCTGCGGTCATGTCACCGGAATCCGTGACTTGACACCCGGCGCCGACTCGTGTCGTGGGTCGGTGAGGCTCCGCAGGTCGCCGTGTCGACCGCACCGCGGCTCCAAAGGGGGGAGGTGCGGTGTGGCGGCCGCCCCCTTCTGCCCTGGCGTGTCCCAATGATCAGATGACCGGGAGCTCCGCCCTTGCCCGACTCCGCCGAAACGCGCATCGGCGTGCCGCGCGGCGCCGCCTGAGAAACCGGCGCCGCCGGGCCGCCGGTACGGGGGTATCCGGTAACGGCCAGTCTTCCCGCCTGTCCCTGCTGGTCTTAAGCCTGCCGGGGCTTGCTGCCGTGGCCGCGCTGCTCTTCACCTGGCTCCAGGTCGGCCAGACCGGCAAGGAACTGCGGATCATCGAAGAAGGGCAGATCACCAACCGCTTCAACGCGGCCATCGGCAACCTGGGATCGGGCTCCGTGGATGTGCGACTCGGCGGCATCTATGCGCTGGAACGCATCATGAGCGACTCTCCGCGCGATCAGGCCACCGTCGTTTCCGTGCTCTCCGCCTACGTCCGCCGTCACGCCCCGCTGTCTACGTCCTCCCCACCTGCCGCCGACATCAATGCGGCCATGAACGTGCTGGTCCGGCGGCGCCCCGAACACGACGGAGGCCTGGAACTGGACCTGAGCCGCACCGACTTGCGGGGCTGGAAGCCCACGTATCCCTATGAAGCGCGGGTCCTCCACCTGCGGGGAGCGGTTCTCACAGGGGCGAACCTGAGTGATGCGAAGCTCAGCTCCGCAGATCTCGCCGAAGCCAGCCTGGACGAGGCAGACCTCGGCCGGGCAGATCTCTCGCATGCGACCCTCACCGGAACGGTTCTTCTGAAAGCACGGTTACGCGACACAGACTTCACCTTCGCCGACCTCGCCGATGCCTCCTTCTGTCGTCTGGAGATCGGATGCGCGGATGTGGCAGGGGTGATCTTCGCAGGCGCGGACCTGAGCCGCGCCATCCTCGAAGGCGCGGATCTCAGGAAGGCGACGCTCTGCTCGGAACGGTTCCTCTCTCGCGTCGGAAGCACTGAGGAGCCGACGAGCGAGGTCATGTGTGCCACCCTCCGGGGCGCGGCCCTCACCGGCGCAAACCTCTCCGGAGTGGACTTGACCGGCGCGGACCTGTCCGGGGCGGACCTCACCGACGCCGACCTCACACGGGCCCGCCTCGCCAAGGCGGACCTGTCCAAGGCCGATCTCACCGGCGCGAATCTCACGGGCGCAGACCTCACGGGTACCAAGCTCGGCGGCGCCACACTCAAGAAGGTGCGGGGCCTGCCACCGTCCCTCCGCCCGTGACCCGTCGGCATGCCAGGCCCTGGAGACGCCCACCGCCCCTGCCCACGAAGGCGGCGATGCCGCCGGGCCGCCGTGGCTGCCGGCCCCGGAGGTGCGCGCTCGCCTGCGAGGCACGAAGAATGAATTGAACGTGTTCAGTGCAGCTGGCAGACTGGATGTACGTCGCCCACAGGGGCGTACGCATTCGTTTCGCCGTGTCACCAGGGGGGGGTTACGGTGCATCAGAAGCGGTTGTACGGCCGGATGCTGCTGGTGTCGGTGCTGGTGGGCTGCCTGGAGGTCGCGCTCGCCGTCGTGGTGGTCCTGTTGTACGTCCGGACGCAGCCGCCGCCGAACACTCCCGTCGACCATGCAGCCCTGGTGGCGGGCCTGCTCTCCTTCGGTGTGATCGTCGGCGTGATCGCGCTCGTGCTGTCCGTGGTTTTCGTACTGCCGGCGGTGGCGTTGGCCGACCTGCTCGGGCGCCGGATCGGCGGCCGCGAGGCGTGGTGGTGGGTGCCGCTGGTGGTGGCGGCCCTGGTGGCGCCGCCCGTCGTGGCTTTCGCGGCGTACAACCACGTGGAGGTGCGGCCCGTGCTCGTCTTCGGCGCGGTGGCCACGGCCGCGCTCTCGGTGGGTGGCCTGGTAGCCCGGCCCCGGCATCCGGGACTGGTCCGGCAAGTGGCCCTTGGCGGCACGGCGGTGGTGGCGGGAACGGGCCTTGTCGGCGCTCTCGGACTCACCACTGGCCTGCTGCCCGCGTACGAGCCGCCGACGATCGGTCCCGCGACCGTGCCCGGCACATGGGTCGACCACACGACCGGAACGCTGGTCTTCACGTCGGACGGCCGGGTCACGGCCTCCGGCGTCGGCGAACACGATCCCGACGACCATCCCAGCGGCCCGTCACGGCGGTGTTCGGGTTCCGGCACCTGGTCCTACCAGCCCGGCAGGGACGCCTGGAGTCAGGAAGTCCACGTCCGCGTCCCGGGGTGTTCCTGGCCGGCGTGGAGCGTCGGCGGTACCGACCGCAAGCCCTGGCTCTACCAGCACGTGGGTCACCCGGATTCCGGAAAGCTGTACGAGCTGCGGAAGGCCGCCGACGGCTCCTGACGCCGGAACGCTGCGGCACCATCGCCGAGGCGAGTCCGGCTTGGAAGGAGGACTTGAGCGGCCTGCCGAAGCCCCCCGTGACAGAAAGCCGCTGCTGCCGGGGAGTTGGGGGATCAGCTCGCCTGGCCGTCGATGAAGTGGCGGATGTCGGCGGCCAGCGATCTCATCTGCTCTCCGGCTTCCAGCCATGTGGTCACCGACGCATTCCATCCACGCGCGGCATTGCGCCAGGGCCGCAGGGTCCACGTCAGGCCGACGTACCCGCCCGACCGGCAGACCGCGGACACGACCAGGTCCCGGTCGTTGGTTTCCCAGCAGCGCTCTCCGTCCCAGCCGGCGAAGTCGGCAGCCAGCTGATCCAGGAACGGTGCCAGCTCGCTGTGGCCGCCGGCCCACGCCACGGCCCTGTCGATGCGGGCACTGAGTCCTGGTGCCTGGATCTCGACCGCGTAGTGCACGCAGTAGCCGTCCGAGGATTCCCGCCCGCCGAATCTCACCCTCACGGACGCGTTGTCCCGGCAGACGACGGCAACTCCGGGCTGCTCATCAGGGTTGTCGCTTCGGAAGTCGTTCATGGGAACGACCCTATGCCTGGCACAGGACTGGGTTCTCCGGCGTACCGGGAAGGTACGAACTCCGCCGCTGCAACACCCACCGAAGCGATCACCGCCGGCCCCGGCCCCGGCTCCTCCTCCGGGGCCGAAGTGCGTCGAGCGGCCGAAGTCGATCAGATCGAGGCGAAGGTGTCGACTCCCGCCCGGGCGGGCCTTCTGCACCCTCAGCTCGCCGCCGCCCTTGGCGCTGGTGCCACCGGAGCTACGGTCAGACGCCCGCGCCCTGTGCCTGGCCTACGGCGTCGAGATCGCTGATCCAGCGCCGGACCGCCTCGATGAAGTCGAGGCGGCCGACCTCGTGGTGGGCAGCGACGAAGCGCAGGGCCGGCGGCTTGTCCTCCCATGAGGTGTGGCGCCGGTCGGCCTCGCGAAGGAAGACCTCACTGCCGACCGCGTTGGTGTGGAAGGTCAGCTCCAGCGGTCGCGGGCCGGTGAGCAGGAAGGTCTGCCGGAGGGAGAGGTGCCATTCGACGTCGGGGACGTGGAGCTGGTGGACGGCCGCGCGGTCGTGGTCGTAACCCGCAGTGGTGAAGCCGTCGAGGACGGCCTCGTGCAGGGGGAGCGTGGTGACGCGCACCGGGTCGAAGTCCCTCTGGGTGTCGCTCCCTTCGATCCTTACCCCGGTGTTCAGGAACAGGTCGATGCCGCTGAGCTTCCGGCCGCGGGTCTCGGACACCGGGGTCTCCCATCGGAGCCGGTGCGCGAAGGGCACCCGCCGTTCCGCACCCTTGGCGAGGGTGAAGTACCCGTTCGCGTGGATGTGGTCGATCGTGTCGCCCTTCGTGCCCTCGCCACCGCCCTTGCGCACCTGGGGCGGGTTGTAGAGGAGCGTCAGATTGATGCCCTTCAGCTCCACGGCGCGCTCCGGGGCGCGCAGCACCACCTCGCCGGTGAGCAGTCCGCCCGGGCGGGCCGGGTCGGACTGGATGATCGTGTTCACTTCGAGCGGTATGCCGCCCTTGCTCAGCAGACGTTTGAAGACCATGCGGGCAGGTTAAGCCAGATCGGCCGGCCGGTGATCGTGTATTCCGGCCGGCGGACACGATCCGGAAGAGACGGCCTCGGGGCTCAGGTCATGTTGAAGTACGGCAGGGGGCCGGCCGGTTGCGCTGCGGTCACCCGGCGGACGACCGCGATGGCGAGGATCGCGCAGAGGATGTTGAGGCTCTCGTCGACCGGGTTGCGGTAGTCCGTCTGGTCGAGGACCAGGAGGTGGAAGGCGACCGAGAGCGGCCCGTCGAGGAGCCAGACGAACCACCAGGCGTTGATCAGCCAGGCGTCGCGGGGCGGGCCGCCGGCCCGGTGGATGTCGAGGGTGATGCGGCGCGGCAGCCACCACATGGCGAGTGGGATGATCCAGGAGCCGACGGCGAAGCCGGGGGCGTACTTGTGGCTGCCCGGGGCGAGGACCTCGGCGTTGCAGCGGACGCGGTGGAACCAGACGAGGAACGAGGCCCAGCACAACACCTGGAGCGCGGCCGGGAGGGGGACCATGTCCTCTGCGAGCCAGGGCGAGTCCTTGCCGCCGGTCGCGATGACGTACACGTCGGTCAGGGCTGAGGTGGCGATCAGTGATTGGACGACGAGCGCCGGTCCGTTCGGGTTGCGGAATCTGTAGCGGGGCCCCCGCACGGCGGCCGGGCCGACCGGCACGTTGTACGCGTCCATGAATGTTCCCCCGGGATACGGTGACGCCGCCGTGGTTCGTCACGGCGGCGGTGATCATCGGCATGGTAGGTGCGTTCCCACGGGGCGTCCAAAGGGTTGGCGTCCCGCGGGACACGGTCGGTCCGGACCTTGGTGGGAACGGTCGGACCCCAGGCCCTAGCTCTGCACCGTCGCCCGCGCCGTGGTGAAGAACGTGGTGAGCACGGGTGCGAGGGCGTGCGGGTCGACGTCGTGGTTCTGGCCGGGGAAGGAGTGAAGGGTGTAGTTGCTCCCGTGGGAGGCGAGTTCCTTCGCCGCGTTGGCCATGTAGGTCTCACCCGCGGCGCCGTGTCCGACCAGGACCGGAATGGTCACACCAGCCCAGCGATCACTGGGCAGCGGGCGTCCGTCCATGAAGTCGGCCATGAGCAGGCCGTCATAGGGCAGGGTGCGGGCAGCGGCCTCCCACGCGGCCCATCTACCCGTGTGCTGCCGCATGCCGTCGACGGCTGCCGGATGCATGGCCAGCCCATACGTCAGGAAGTAGGCGAGGGCTCCTGCGGTATCCCCTCTCGCGACGAGGGCCTTGATGCGGTCGGCGTAGTCGGGTGGCAAGGGCGCACGGGTCCCGTCGACGACGAACGGCGGTTCGTACAGGGCGAGGGCAGAGACTGCGCTGCCCCTGGCCACGGCCTCCAAGGCCAGAACGGCTCCGGAGGACATGCCGAAGAGGAGCACCGGCCCACCCGCGTGCTCGATCAGGGAGTCCAGGTCGTCGATCTCGCGCTGCACCTCGTAGTGCGGATGGTCCCCGCTGTCGCCGCGTCCTCTGCGGTCGTAGTGGTAGACGGTGAAGTCCCGGGACAGCAGCGAGGCGAGGGGCGTGTGTCGTGCCCGGGTCATCAACGTACCGCCCACGAGAATCAGCGCCGGCCCTGTTTCCCCGTGCTGCTCGCAGGCCAGGGCCGTACCGTCGGTCGAGACCACCGTGAACATGCTGCTTCCCCCATGTCGCCGCCGCCGTGACCGGTGCCCTGCCAGGCGTCGCCTGGGCGGTGAACTCTCGCGGCACCGCGGGCAGTTCGGAGCTCGAGGCTCCACCCGCAGGGTACAGCCGGCGCGCTCCGGGACGATCTTGTACGGAACGACAAGATCACGAGGTGTGCAGGGTATGTTCGTGCCACTGGTCCGCGTGCCGGGAGGCGGCGGGGGCCCCCGCCGGTCAGGCCCTGGGCTCCTATGACGTAGCCATGGCCGGGGCACCGGCCCGGCAGTGCAGGGCCTGAGCGGCCTGCCGCTCTCCGATCAGCGCATGATGCGTTGCGCGCTCCACACGGGGAGAAGCTCGAAGAACGCGACCGCCTCGTCCCGCCAGCGCGAACGCCAGGTGGCGGCCTCAGCGCTGGCCAGCTGGGCGTAGTGCTGCACGTCGGCCCGCAGTTTCTGCTGGACTCCGAGCCGCACGGCGATGTCGCGGATGGTGTCGATCCTGTCCTGGGTGCAGGCTTCATCGCCGAGCACGGCCTCCACCAGGGCCCGCTCAGCCCCGGACGCGGCTCGCAGGATGGCGCTGACGGTGTAGTTGCGGCGTCCTTCGCGTATGTCACCTCCCGTCGGTTTACCCATGGCCGTCGCGTCACCGAACAGGTCCAGGTAGTCGTCGCACATCTGCCCGCCGATGCCGATGAGCCGCGCGTAGCGGCTCAGTTCCTTCTCGAAGGGGGCCGGGTCCTGGCCGGCGGCGATCAGCCCCAGCTGCAAGGGCGCGAGCGCGGAGTAGCGCGCGGACTTGTACTCGGCGACGTCGTCGAGGACGTCCTGGGAGGGGACGGCAATGAAGTCCCGTTCGATGTCGGCTATTTGACCAACGAAGGAAGCCGTAGCCGCCTTGAGCTGTGTCTCGACCATGGCCTGGCGCACCGGCAGGGACGCGGTGGAATCCAGGAGGACCTGCAGGCACAGACCCAAGGCGAGGTCACCCGCGAGCACGGCCAGCCCCAAGGCCGTCTTGGGCTGGCCGGGGAAGCGGCTGCGGTAGGCGTAGTAGGTGGAGGGTCCGCCCCGGCGGGTGGCGCTGTCGTCGATGATGTCGTCGTGGATCAGGCCATGGGTCTGCAGCAGCTCGATGCTCAGCGCCGCCGCATCCAGGCCCTCCACAGGCTCGGTGGTGACCAGCCGGGCGGCTTCGAACACAAACGCCGCGCGCGTCCGCTTGCCGCCGCGCAGGGACAGGTCCCTCACCAGATCCACGCACTCAGGCGTGAACCTGCTGAACCGCGGAGCCTCCAATGTGGCCGCCAGACCGGCGAAGTACTCCTCGCAGAGCCTCCCGAACCGGCTCTCGTACCCGGCCAGGCGGGTCCGGATCTGCTCCGCGAGGGCAGCTGTACCAGTCACGCAGGAAACTCCAATGCAACGAGAGGGGGATGGGGCTCGCCGAAGACCGGTGCCCGTCGGGCTCGGAACCCATGGGACCACGACCTCCCGCCGCCGCATCAGCCAGCCCCTCCCGCGGGCAGTGCCCCCAGGCTGAGTACTCCGTACACCGGTAGGGTGCCAAGACAGGCACCGCCTACGTCGACGGCCGGCGGCCGACCTCAGGCCGGCTTGCGCCACACGGATACGTGCTTCGCGGAGTCCTGGGTGAACGGCGACCCGTCCCAGTCCGCGACGCGACGTTCCAGCTCGAGCCCAGCGATCCGTGCCATCAGGTCGAGCTCTGCCGGCCAGGCGTAGCGGTGCCGGGACTTGCTGCGGCGATAGCGGCCGTCGTCGTCGCTGCCGTCGCCGTCGCGGGTGAAGTGGTGCGAGACGAGAATCTGCTCGACGAGGTCAAAGGTGTCGAACCCGAGATGCTGCTCGGAGACGTCGAACGGCACCGCGACCTGGCCGGGCGGCAGGAACCGCAGCGGCGGCACGCCCAGCTCGATGACGAACCGGCCGCCGGGCGCCAGATGGCGTGCGGCGTTGCGGAAACACTCGACCTGCTCGTCCTGCGTGAGCAGGTTCGTGATGGTGTTGTAGACGAGATAGACCAGGGTGAACTCGCCGGGAACCACGGTGGTGGCCATGTCCCCGATGACTACCGGGAGCGTGTGGCCGTCGACCTTGTGCCGCAGCACCGCGGCCATGTGCTCGGACAGTTCGATGCCCACGAGCGGCACGCCGCGTTCGCGGAGCGGGACGCCCACGCGTCCGGTCCCGATGGCGAACTCCAGTGCCGGACCGTCTCCGGCGAGCTCGGCGAGGAAGGCAAGAGTCGGTTCGAGGACGGCCGCCGAAGACATCTGGACCTCCTCGGCGTCGTAGCGGTCAGCGGTCGCACGGGTCCACAGCTCACTGCTCGTCATGGGCAGCCACCTTGCACGGTGCCGAGGGAGGCTGTCGACGCATTTACCTCCACCTGCTCCCATCCCATGGTGCGGGGCGGGTCTGGGGGCGGCACCTCCCAGCGGTAGCTGGGGGAGCAAGATCCGAAAGGGACGACCTAGCCGCCCGTCGTGCCGTCGAGCATCTCGCGCAGGATGTCCAAGTGGCCGTTGTGCCGGGCTGTCTCCTCGGTGAGGTGAAGGAGGATCCAGCGCAGGTCGACATGGAGGCCGTCGCGGACGGCTCGCTTGGCCTGGGCGTCCAGGCCGCTCCCGGCGACCAGCTCGCGGTAGCGGCAGCTCTGTTCGGCGTATTCGTCGAGCAGCTGAGTGAGCGGGAAGTCGACGGCGATCCGCATCTCGCGGTCGGGGTCCTCCTCGGTCCAGGGGCCGTGGTCTTCCTCGCCGAGGAAGACCACCTGGAACCAGTAGTACTCGACCCAGCGGAGGTGGTTGATCACCCCGCTCATCGTCATCAGCGGTGATCCCGGCAGGAGCGCCTTGCGGGCGTTCTCCGCAGACACGCCCGCGCACTTGGCGCGGGCGGTGTCACGTGTGTAGTCGAGAAAAGTGGTGAGCTGGGTGCGCTCGTCCCACGAGGGCGGGGTGTCGTCGATTCTGGTCATCGCGCGAAGCGTCCCCGATCACCGCAACCGATGTCGAGGCATTTTCGGCGTGCCCTGGTCCTCCGGGCGAGGGGTCTCATTCCCCGGCGGTGGGCGGTGGGTCGGTGTTCTTCGCAGCGTTGGGGTGGACGGCATCGCGGAGCGTCCGCAGGCCCACGACCAGGTCGCGCAGTTGTTCAGGGGTGAAGAGGCCGGTGAACCAGCGCTCGATCTCTTCGAGGTGGTCGGCCAGTACCCCGCGGAGCCGGTCTGCGCCTTCGGGGGTGAGGACGGCATAGGTGCTGCGCCGGTCGTCCGGGCTTGCCTCGCGGCGTACGAGGCCGCCGCGCTGCAGGCGGTCCACCACCCGCGTGACGCCACTGGTCGACAGCAGCGACTGGGCGGCCAGGTCGGTCATCCGCAAGCGGCCCTCGGGGGAGCGGCTCAACCGAGTGAGGGCGCTGAAGTCCAGAGAGGACATGCCTGCCTTCTCCAAGGTCGGTGCCAGCCGCGCGATCAGGCCGTCGTGGGCCTCGAAGAGCAGGCCGGCCGCGGTCAGGCGGGGGTCGTCGAAGACATCGGGGTCCATGCCCTCATTCTAACCCCAGATGTTTGACATGAGGATAGTTGACGTGCGGAACATCTAGGCGGTAGAAACTACTTGCTGCGGGGATATTCCTCACAGCAACTAAAAACGGCGTCGGTCATCGGACGCCGACCGACCTCGCAACCCGTACCACGACAGGGAGTTCATCCTCATGACGACGACCGCCTGGGTCGCAGGCTTCCGTTCCGCCGTCCTCAGCCCCCACGAGGCCCTCCAGATCAAGCCCTCCCGCGGCTTCAACGATCAGACGCTGCGCCAGATCCTGCACCTCGACGGCGGCGGCGAGGCACTGCGCGTGATCCTCAGCAACGAGTACGGCAAGGAGCCGCTGGTCATCGCCGCGGCGCGGCTTGCCGTCCGCACCAGCGGCAGCGCCGTCGACCCGGCCACCGACACCGCGTTGCGTTTCGGCGGCGCAACCGAGGTGGTCATTCCGGTCGGCGAGCGGCTGCAGAGCGACCCGGTCGCCCTTGCGGTGTCAGCCGGGACCGACTTGGCGTTGACCCTGCGACTGCCCGAGGACACCGGCCTCGCGACGTACTCCCACACCCCGTCGCAGAACGCCTACGTGCTGCCCGGCGACGCGCTCTCGGCGGATTTCACGGGCGCCGAGGAGATCGACGGCCGCTACTACGTCGTCGGCGTCGACGTTCTCGCCCCCGAGAACACCGCGATTGCGGTCGCGTTCGGCGACTCGTGGTTCGAGGGTGTCGGCACCTCCACCGGCACCAACCAGCGCTTCCCCAACCAGCTGAACCGGCGGCTCGACCGCGGCTGGGTCGTCAACCAGGGCATCGGCGGCAATCGCCTGCTGACCGACGAGGTCGGCCTGCGCGGCCTGGCCCGCTTCGAACGCGACGTCCTCCAGGTACCGGGCGTCACCCACGTGCTCTTCCACTTCGGCCTCAACGACGTGGGCCTGCCGGGCATGGTCGGCGAGCCCCCGGCGCGCGCCGAGGACCTGATCGCGGGCTTCACCGAGCTTGCCGACCGCGCGCGTTCGGCAGGACTGGCAGCCATCGGCATGACGATGGGCCCGTACGCCGGAACCGTCTACCCGGGCATCGACACCCCTGAAGGCCGCGCGGTCCGGCGCGAGGTCAACGCGTGGATCCGCACCTCCACCGTCTTCGAGGCCGTCGTCGACATCGCCGCGGCCGTCCAGGACCCCGACGCCCCGGACGCCATCCGCGCCGACCTCGACAGCGGCGACCACCTCCACCTCAACGACGCGGGCGCACACGCGATGGCCGCCGCCGTCGACCTCGCGCACGTGCGCCTGTGACACCCGGTGCTCGGGGTTCTGGTCGGCGGTTGAGCCCCCGCGCAGCGGATGGGTCCGTGTCGCAATCCTTCGGCCGGACCGTTCGGCGACGCCGGCCCCGAGGCGAGTCACCGGCAAGAGCCGGCCTGCGGATGCGTGAGGCCGGTGCCGGGTGTCGGCAGGCGTCGTTGCCCGTCACCCAGGCCTGCTTCCTGTCCAGGGCCCCTGTCAGAGCCGACCGGCAGGCGAGGCGGCGTCATCTCACGGGCGGCCGTCCGCTTCGTGTTCCCTGATCGCTGCTTCCACCAGAGCGCGTGCGGCCCAGGTGATGGCCTCTTCTTCGGCTTGCGGATCAAGGCCCCGGACGTCACGCAGGGCGATCTGCGCTTCCCAGCCCACCACGATGGTCAGGGCCGAGATCAAGCGGTCGAACGACTCCTTGCCCAGGGTGTCGCGGAGCGGTGCGCAGGCCTGCTCCAGCCACTCGATCCGGCGCGGGCCGCGGCGCGGGCCGACCGGTTCCTCGGCGCCGGCCACGGGCTGATCGACGGTCAGGCGGATCAGCCGACGGCCAAGGGGTAGCGACTGCGGTGAGTACTTCAACAGCGTCCTTATGAGGGCGTCCACCCGGCCGGCCGGGTCGTCTGCGATCGCGGGGTCGTTCAACGCTTCCTCGACCGGGGGCTCGTTGAGAGCGCCGGCGGTCGCGTCGATCAGCAGGTGGTCGAGGCTCGGGAAGTACGCGTAGACCGTGCGCCGCGACACGTCGGCAGCGGCCGCGATCTCGTCGATGGACGGCGTCGCTCCGCCCGCGCACAGCCGCACCGCCGCGTCGACGATCGCCTTGCGGGTCCGACGGCGCTGCGCTTCGCGGCCACCGCGGCGGGTTGGCTCGTCACGGGTCATCGCGGGTCGCTCCTGATCGGTGGGTGGACGGGACCTTGACGCCCCCTCAGTCAATGAGTATATCTTCATGCAGTCGCTGCACACGAGTGCAGTGACTGCACCGGAATGAAAACGCGCTCGTTGCGCACAGTTCCACAGCCACACCCGTCAGCCACACCCGTCACAGGAACCGGGTCGTCGGTGTCTTGACGCCGAAACCCTTGAAGCGAAGGACGCACCATGAACGAGAACACCGAAGTGGTCGTGATCGGCGGCGGGTACGCCGGAGTCATGGCAGCCAACCGCCTGACGCAGCGCGCCGACGTGACCGTGACGCTGATCAATCCGCGCCGGCACTTCGTGGAGCGGATCCGTCTGCACCAGCTGGTGGGCGGGACCGACGACGCGGTCGTCGATTACAGAGAGGTCCTGGACCACGACGTCCGGCTGGTGGTCGACACCGTGACCCGGATCGACGCGGACGGGCGCAGCGTGGCCCTGGCATCGGGCGGCACGGTCGGCTACGACTACCTGATCTACGCGGTGGGCAGCGGCAGCGCCGACCCGAGCGTGACCGGGGCGGCCGAGTTCGCCTACCCGATCGCCACCCTGGAGGACGCGCAGCGGCTGCGGCCGGTCCTCGACGCAGCCCCCGCGACGGCCGCGGTGACGGTGGTCGGCGCCGGGCCGACGGGCATCGAGACGGCCGCCGAGCTGCGGAGGCCGGCCGCGCGGTGACCCTGATCTGCGGCGGGGTCCTCGGCCCGTACCTGCACCCGCGCGGCCGGCGCTCGATCACCAAGCGGCTGACCGGGCTCGGTGTGACCGTGCTCGACGGCCCCGACACGAAGGTGACCGAGGTGACCCGTGACGCCGTCCGGCTCGGCAGCGGCCGCACTCTGCCCAGCGAGGTGACCATCTGGACCGCCGGATTCGGCGTGCCGGACCTGGCTGCTCGCAGCGGGCTGAGCACCGACGCCCTGGGCCGGCTCCTCACGGACGAGACCCTGACCAGCGTGGACGACGTACGCGTGATCGCGGCCGGCGACTCGGCCGCGCCGTCGGGCCTGCCGGCGCGCATGAGCTGCCAGGCAGCGATGCCCCAGGGCGCACGGGCCGCCGACACGGTGCTCAGCCGGATCGAAGGCGAGCAGCCCGCCACCCTCAATCAGGTGTTCGCAGGTCAGTGCATCAGCGTGGGCCGAGGCGCCGGCATGTTCCAGTTCGCCCACAAGAACGACGTCGCGCTGTGGTTCCACATCGCCGGCCGACCCGGCGCGAAGCTCAAGGAGTTCGTGTGCAAGGGCACCGTCAAGCACCTGGCGGACGAGGCGGGCAAGCCCGGGTCGTACAGCCTGCACAACATCTCGGGAGGTGGCATACGGGAGCAGCTGCTCCGAGCCGGCCGCGACACGCCGCCGGTCGCCGCCGCGCGGACCGGGTCTGGGGGCACCTCCCAGCGGTAGCCGGGGGAGGAGGACCCGGTTCGCCGCCGTACTGCCCAGTGCGCTGACCGTTCACCCGCCCGGCCGTCGACGCGTTCGTCCGACAAATCCGCTACCCGGCGGCCGGAGCGCCGTGATACACAACCGACGTGCAAAAAATCTTGGAGTTTCCCGAGGTCCTGCGGCTGATCGAAGACCGTTCGGCCGCGTTCCGCGCCGCGATGGCGTCCGCCCGCGACCTTGACGTCCAGGTCCCGACCTGCCCGGACTGGACGCTGCGCGAACTGGCGCAGCACCTCGGCGACGGCCGCCGCCGCCAGGCCGCCATCGTCGCGGCGGGCCCGGGCGCTGAGCCCCCGGCGAAGACGGACCCGAAGGGCGCCCCGACCGCGCCCCGCGACCGCGAAGCCCTGGACGCCTGGCTCGCCGAGTCGACCGGGCTCATGCTCGACGCGATGCGCGAGGCCGGCCCTGACCGCGGCTGCTGGACCTGGTGGGGCCGCTCGCAAGCCCCGCAGACCAGCGGAGCCGTGGCCCGGCACCAGATCCAGGAGATCGCCGTCCACACCTACGACGTCCAGCTCACCCAGGGGGCCGCACAGCCGCTGCCGACGGACGTCGCGGTCGAGGGCGTCGACGAGTTCCTGACGACCGTCTCCGCGACGACCGTCCCCTGGCCGTTCAAGCCGGCGACCATCGACCTGCACACGACCGAAGGCCGCTCCTGGCGCCTGACCCTCAACGCCGACGGCGTCCGCTGCGACGACCTCGCCGCCGACGCGGAGCCGGGCGACATGGCGATGCGGGGCGCAGCGAGCGAACTGGTCCTCTACTTCTACGACCGCGTCCCGCTCGACGGCCTGCAGACCACCGGCAACACCGAGCCGATGGAGCAGCTTGCAGACTGGGACCCGAACGCGTAGAGCGCGCCGAGGCTCGTTCGAACTCCCGGACCGGGGTCCGTGGGCTGCACCCTGGGCTCGGTGGCCGGCATGGCCGATGCAGACTGGGGCCATGGAGCATTCGCAGCCACACATGTACGACAAGGACGGAGCCAAAGCCAGAAGGAATGGCAGACAACTAGGAACGGTCGAGCGCATATGGCGCTATCCGATCAAGTCGACGGGAGGTGAACTCCTGGAACAAGCAGACGTTGACCCCCGCGGCCTCGTCGGCGACCGCCTGTTCGCGGTGCGCGACAGCAAGGGCAAGTTCGGCTCGGGGAAGAACACCCGGAGGTTCCGCCGGATGCCCGGTCTGCTGCAGCTGCGCTCCCGGTACCCGGACGGGGCGGAGCAGCCCGAACTGCTGGATCCGCGCGGTGCGAAGGTTGCGGATCCGACAGCGTACCTTCGCCGATACCTCGACCGACCCGACGTCGAACTGGCACGGGAGCAAGCGATCTCCCACTTCGACCAGCTCCCTCTCAGCATCCTCACCACTGCCACCCTCGACTGGGTGCGCGCAGCCGTTCCCGGCGTACCGGTCGACGAGCGCCGCTTCCGGCCGAACCTCCTGGTACGGACCCCACCGGGTACCCCTCCGTTCGTCGAAGACGAGTGGTTCGGATGCAAGGCGTGGATCGGGACTGCCCTGTGCGTGGAGTTCGTGCGCTCCAGCGAGCGGTGTGTCATGACCAACGAGGCCCAGCAGGATCTGCCGCATTCCCCCCTGGTGCTGCGGGTCATCGCGAAGGCCCATCACGCCCGGTTGGACGCCCTGGCCACAGTGGTGGCACCCGGCCCGGTGACTGCCGGGGACGCTGTTGCCCTCATGTGACGGGGGTGGGGAACGGGCTCAGGAGGGACGTGATCGTGTCGGAAGACGGGCCGGAGGAGCTGGCCACGGCGCAGCGTGAGCACTGGCAGCAGACCTATGGCGAGCATCCCGGCATGTACGGCGAGGAGCCGTCCGCGCCCGCGGTCCATGCCGCCGCGGTGTTCCGGGCCGCCGGTGCACACACGGTGCTGGAGCTGGGCGCCGGGCACGGTCGCGACGCGCTCTACTTCGCCCGCGAGGGTTTTTCCGTGCTGGCCACCGACTTCAGCCCGGTCGGTTTGGAGCAGCTGCGTGAGGCAGCCGTCGCGCACGAGGTCGTCGAGAAGGTCACGACGGCGATCCAAGACGTGCGCGAGCCGCTTCCGCTCGCGGACGCCTCGGTGGACGCGGTCTTCGCGCACATGCTGCTGTGCATGGCACTGTCCACAAAGGAGATCCACGCCCTGATCGCAGAAGTCCGCCGCGTGCTGCGACCGGGCGGCGCCTTCGTCTACACCGTGCGCCACACCGGAGACGCCCATTACCGGGCCGGTACCGGATACGGGGACGACATCTGGGAGCACGGCGGCTTCGCCGTCCACTTCTTCTCCCGCGACCTGGTCGACGCCCTGGCCGAGGACTGGAGCCTTGAGGAGGTTCACGCCTTCGAGGAGGGCGGCCTCCCTCGCAGGCTGTGGCGCGTCACCCAGACCGTGCCGGCGTGAACGGGGTTCCAAGCGCGAGCCGCAGTTCCCTCTCGAGTCCTGGTTCACCTTCTGTGACGCGGCCGCGCTGAGTGATCGACCGATGCCCGAGAGGCGCTGCGATCCCTCGATTTACGCCCTGCCCGTGCCCTGTTCCGGCCTGCCTATGCCAGCTGCTTGAACATGTGGACGTCCTCGGCTCCACCGGGAATTCCCCGTGTCCGCCCGGTCTCGACATACCCGTGACGCTGGTAGAAACCCGGGGCCTGAAACGTGAAGGACGACACACAGGCGCGGTCGCAGCCACGTTGCCGCGCCTCTTCCTCCGCAGCCGTCAGGAGCTTCGATCCCCACCCGTCCCCGCGGCTCGTCTCACGGATCCAGAGCATTTCGATCCCGAGGAGCCCGCCCCAGGTCCAAGCGGTCAGTCCTCCGATGAGCTCGCCGGCGTCATCGACATACTTCACGGACAGGGAACCTTGGTCGGCGGCAGTGGTTCCGGTCGCCGGAAAGTTGACCTCGTCCAGGCCCCGGGACAGGCGTTCGTTCAGCTCCGTGTCGTGCTGGCCGACCGTCAACGTCCCACTGGTGTGATCATGTGTCATGCCGCAGAGTGTGACACCCGGGCCACTGTTCCCGCGTTCGAATTCAGGTGCGGAGAAGGACCGAGATCAGAAAACGGGACACCGCCGAAGGCGTCACCGGCACGGCGCGATCACCGGCACTCTCACCCGCCCGCAGGTCCTGGTGCCGGGCCGCCACGACCAGACGGGCCGACTGTGGCCCGCAGGGCAAGGCGCGGTCGGGAGGGCAAGGCTCCCTGACGTGTCGTCCGGTACCACGAAGAACTCACGACGATCTCCGCTACCCACTACCCGCTACCCGCTACCCCCGCTACCCGCGGCCGCCGAGACGCAGGGCGTCTCGCATCTCGCTCAGCTTCGCGGCCGCCGAGGGGGTCCACTCCTGCGCCTGTTCGGCGAGCCGGATGGCATCCTCGATCTCGCTGAGCTTCGCGGAGGGCAGGACGCCTGCCGGCTCGATCAGGTCGTCCCGGGACACGGTGGTCAGCCACGTGCAGGGGGTAAGGCCCGGCCGCGGGAACGCGAACCGCAGCACACCGTCAAAGGGCAGTCCCTCCACGGTGCCCACGGCCACTTCGACGCCCAGACCGCTGACGTCGACACCCGCCGGGGCGACGACCTGCACCACCCGGATCCCGGACGGGCCGTCTCCCGACAGGAGCACGGCCAGCCTCCGCTCGTCGAACTCGACCCACCAGACCTCGCCACGTTGCACAAGTCCTCCTGATACGGGACAGAGGGTGGACGCACGCATCCTGCGTCCGAGTATCGGTCATTCCCGGCCTCGCGGGACCACCGGCAGGGGCGGAGTCAGCCCAGGGCGAGCCAGCGGATGCCGAGCTGTTCGACCTGTGCGGCCTCCGCTTCGTTCAGCGGCTCTCGGCCGGTGGCCTTGCGCAGGAAGTGGGGACGGCTCCACTCCAGTTCACGGGCCGCCGCGGTGTGCTCCGGGCCGAGGAGCAGCTCCGTCACGGCGTCACCGGCGGCCGGGGTGAGCCAGGCTTCTCGTCCGAGTGCGTCGGCCAGGTCCAGGCCGTGCACGGCGACTTCCACGACGCGGGTGAGGAGGAACTCCGACAGGAGCATGGCGTCGCCATGGCGTGTCCACACGGTCCGACCGGCCGGCTGGACCCGGCACAGCCGGTCGACCCGCCGCCACGTCGCGGCGAAGTCCTCGGCGAAGGCAGCGCCGTCGGCCGGCCCCGCCGCACGGTCCTGGGCCAAGGTGATCCGCTTGCCGTTGGTCTGCGGTGAGAAGCGGTCGTCCGGGCGGTAGTACTCCACCGCGGAGGTCTCCGCCTCGCCGGGCGCCGGCGCGTCCAGCATGACCGGAAGCCAGTCGATCACCACGCATACGTGCCCCAGCAGGTCGCGTACGGTCCAGGGAGTGCAGCGCGTCGGAAGGTTCCACTCGGCCTCGGAGAGTCCGGCCACGGCGTCGCCGAGGGCCCCGCATTCCAGCTGAAACGCTTCGAGCACCTTGTCGTGATCCATGCTGCGTCGCCTTCCGTCCGTTCGTCGTCCCGCGCTCATTTCGCCGTCCCGCCGGTCCGCTCCGCACGGCCACGACGGGCAACGTCTTGCTTGCTTCTTCCTCTGCCGACACGCGCTCTGGTGGGGTGCAGGTTGCGTCCACCCGGAGAAAGATCGTCAAGACGGTCCTTGGAGTCAGCGGTGTGAGCTGCTACCCGGGATCGGCAGCCTCTGCCGGCGGCCGGCCCAGCCCTGAATCAGTGGGCGAGCTCACGGGCGCCCGTCGTCCAGGCAACCCGGTGCCCTATACCCCGTTTGCGCGTTCGGTTAGGGTTACCTTGCCTGGCATGTGGTCGTGCAGGGTTCGGGGCTTCCGTGCCGCAGGTGGCAACCCAAGCGGGACGGGCAGAGGAGAGGCGCAAGTGAGAGACGGTGACCGGGGCTCGTGCGCATCGTGCGCCCACTGGGGCGGGACGCCCATGCGGGTGAGGGGCGTCCCGGGTTCCTGCCCTGGGATCGGGACGAGGCGTCGTGGATAAGATCGCGCTGACGGCCGGAGCCCTGTATGTCATCGTCCTGCTCCGAGCCGGAGGGACGTTCGCCGTCGGGTGGCTCGCCGGCGCCGGTGCCCGGCGCAGCAGGTTCGCCGAGCGGATCTCGTCGACGAAGTTCCGGCACGCCGAGCGGGCGATCCAGCGGTGGGGCGCCCCGGTGGTGGCCGTCTCCTTCTTGACGGTCGGTTTCCAGACCGCCGCCAACTTCCTCGCGGGCAGCATGCGCATGCCGTTGCGGCGCTACCTCCCTGCCTTGCTCGTGGGCGGAGCGGCCTGGGCGCTGATCTACGCGACCGCGGGCCTCGGGGTGCTCGAAGTGCTGGGAAGGCTCTTCGCCGAGCAGACGGCCCTCGGGGTGTCCGCGGTGGCGGTCCTGCTCCTCGCGGTGTGCGGGGTGGTGATGTACCGCAGAAGAAGGGCGGCCCAGTCCTGCGGTGAGGCCGTGGCCGAGGAATCGTGAGTCCCGCCGGCCGCTCGCCGCGTCCACGGAGACCGACCGGCTGAGGGAACTGGCCTCCGAGGACGGGCTCACCGGGTTCATGCCGCTCCGACCGCCCGACCCGGGAGTCCTCCCGGCTGGGGTCCGGAGCCCGTACGATCCGCATCTCGGCTCAAGCGGCTTCCCCGAGAATGGAGTTCGCGGGAGAAGGCTTGAACCCCTTGGTGATCAGCCTGAACGCGAGCGACACCTCCCAGGCGAACACGGGGAGTGCGGCGAGCGAGCCCGCCACGGAAACCTGCTCGTACAGGCCGAACATCACGGCCGTCGCCGAAACGCAGATCAACGAGCCCCCGACCAGGCCCAGTACGGCGATGTACCGCGGTACGAGGTCCGAGCGGTACATCAACCCCGCCAGGACGAGCGTGTTCGCGCCCAGGATGAAGTTCGGCCCGAGGAGGAAGGTCCATTCGTGGATCGCGACCAGGGCATCGCCGGCCGTGACGAGGGACGCCGCGTCACCGCCCGCACCATGAGAAGTGTCCGCGAAGCTCCTCCGCAAGGTCACCACCGACAGGAGGCTGACAGCGCCGACGAGGATGACGGCCGCTTCGAGGAGGCGGGCGCAGACGTAGCCCAGTGCGGCCCCTTCATTCCGCTTCTTGACGACCGGAAACAGGGTGACCCCGGTGCCGATGACGGCCGTCGCCAGGACGAGCTCGCACAACGCCCCCAGGAACACCCGGGTGTCGGCGCCGGAGCCGGCCACGTAGTCCCCGCCCTCGAGAACGGGGCCGTACAGCGCGAGCCCGGCGATCGCGCTGACTTCCGTCAACAGGAAGAACGCACCCGCGACGACGGCGATTTTTCTAGCTGAGTCCATCGGGACCCTCCCCATGTGCTGGTGTACGGCGTACACCGCTCGCCACCTTAGGTGTACGTCGTACACTCGTCAAGGCTGGATGCGGTCCACGGCTGATCACGGGGAGTTGAAGCGAAATGGCGGAAAAGACGGACACGGGACGCCGGGCCCCTCTCAGCAGGGATCGGGTGCTGGCTGCCGCCGTCGCGCTCGCCGACGACATCGGGATCGAAGCGCTCAGCATGCGCAAGCTCGCGCAGGAGCTGGGTGTGGTGCCTATGGCGCTGTACAAGCACGTCGCCAACAAGGAGCAACTCCTCAACGGCATGGTGGACGTCGTCGTCGGCGGGATCGACCCTCCGGCTCCCGGCGCGGACTGGAAGAGCGCGGTCCGGCAGCGGATCCTCTCGGCGCGGCGCGCCCTCCTTGCGCACTCCTGGGCCGCCCAGGTGATCCAATCGCGGACCAGCCCCACGCCGGTCGTGCTCGCCTACATGGACTCGGTGATCGGGATGTTCCGCACCGGCGGCTTCTCGGTCGATCTGACGCATCACGTGATGCACGCCCTGGGCAGCCGCATGCTGGGTTTCGCCCAGGAACTCTTCGACGCCACGCCGGGCCCCGCCCCGGACGCCAGCACGACCACGCCCCCCGAGGCCACGGGTCTCTACCCCTACGTGACGGAGCTGGCCGCGGCGGTGGCCCACGAAGGGGACTCCGTCGTCGGCGGAGGCTGTGACGACCAGTTCGAGTTCGAGTTCGCCCTGGACCTCCTCCTGGACGGCTTCGAACGGCTCCGGCGGCAAGGCTGGACCTCGGGCAGGTGATGCGGTCTGCCGCCGTCCCGGACCGCCGGCGCGCGGCACCCGCCGGTTTGGCGCTGGGTCCGCAGGCGGCGCATCTCCGCGGCCCATGCGCCACCGGACGCCCCGCGGGACGCGTCCGACCCACGGTCCCCCACCCCGTCAGGCGCCTTGACCCCCGAGCCGCATGGCGACAGCCGGCTCTTGACCTCAAGTGTGGTTCAGATTGGAGGGTTACCCGTACGCACCGTCGCCGGCCGGGGGCGGCGCGGCCCCTCACACATTGGAGAAGCCCCATGTCGAGCAGTACCGTTCACAACTCCGGCCCCGCTGGGCCTGACGCATTCCCGCTCCACCGCCTCGGCCTCACCTGGTGGAAGGCACTGGTCATCGGGGCGGTCGGCGCGGTCGTCGTCAACCTGCTCATCCTCGCCATCGCCAAGCTGGGCGATGCCTCGCTCGTCGTCGTCGACGGTGGCGAAGAGCATCCGATCGCGGTCGGGGGCGTCATCGGCGCCTCAGTCGTTCCCTTGGTCGTCGGGACGGGTGCTGCCCTGTTGCTGTCCTTGTGGAGACTGGCCTTCCTGCGGATCGCGCAGTACGTGGGTGGAGGCCTCGCCCTGTTGTCGGTCGCCGGCCCTCTGTCATCCGACGCCGATGGCGGGACCGTTGCCGCCCTGGCCTTGATGCACATCACCCTCGGGGTGATGGTGGTCGCCACCCTGGAGCTGAACCGCCGCCACCGTCTGGCGCGCCCCTCCACGCGCTGACCACCCCGCCGGGACTCACGTCGACAGGTACGCGCGGCTCGCCGGCGCATGGTCCAACGGCGCTGTTTGCAGTTCCGCAGGTGTAGGCCCGCTGCCGACCCGGCGCGCTGGCCGGTGACTCCGGGCCTCACGGATTGGCGCTGGTGGCGTACCGCCTGCGGCTGCGGCGCGTGGCGCAGACCGTGGCGATGGTCCAAGCCGTCACCCACACGGCTCCGACAAGCAATGCCGCGAGCGCGGTGGGCATGTGGGGAGGGGCGTCACCCAGGCTCGGTGCCAGGCCCGCCGCGCGGGCGCCGAAGCCGAGAACGCCCGCTCCCACCATCGCGATGCCCGCCCAGGAGACGACGAGCACCGGCCAGCGGACCAGCGGGGTCCCCGGCAGGCGGACGAGGAACAGCGCAACGACGGCCATCAGCAGGCCGAGGGCTGCGTTGGCCAGTTGGGCGGTCTCGACGTTGGCAACGGCGGCGTACGCCTCCGGCGGTGCGGGGAAGCCCGGCATGCCCAACTCGCCCTGCCTCGCCAGGTGCACCTTGCTGACGGTATAGGCGAGGGCGCCGAGGCAGGCGGTGAGGGCTGCGGCGAGGTGCTTCTTGGGGGATCGGGATCGGGGCATGGGTTCATCCTGCGGTGAGCATCGGCCGGGCCGCGTCCTCCGTTCCGACCGGCTTCCTCCCCCGTCCGGGGGAGGAAGCCCGGCTCTGCTTCATCCGGCCGCCGGCGGCGGGGTCAAGAGTGGTCGCCGGTGGGGAGCAGGCCGGGGGGGGGAGGACGGGGGGATCCCGGTGACGCGGTTGCGAGACACGTTGCGGAACCTGCCGTATCGATGAATGCGCCGCTCAGGCCATCGTTCCGGACCGGGAGAGTGCCGGGTGGCCGAGCAGACTCGCCCAGCCGCTCTTCTCGGTCACCTCGCAGGCGGTGGCTCTGCCCGCTTTGACCTGCTGGGGTGAAGCCCGCCCCTATCCCAGAGCGGCGTTCTCGTTGTCGAGCCGGTCCAGCAGCAGTTCCCGGTGCAGAGCGGCGACCGGTTCGAGCAGGTCGGGGTGCCGCAGCAAGGGCGCGGCCGCGTGTTCGTGATCGCCGGGGCGGGTGAGACGGGTGACCTCGCCAGCCTGGCCGCCATCGACGAGGCGGTGGGCGTCCAGGGCGAGGGAGGGCGCCGCGAGGAAGCAGGCGGCCCAGCTGACGAGGGTCTCGTCCACCCAGGTCCGCCAGCCGGCGTCGGCGTCGCCGCCGTGATCGGCGCCGGTCATCCAGTCCAGCCGGGCGCTTCCGCCCGGGCCGAGGAGGTGCAGGAGCTGAGCGTCGAGCGGTGTCGGGTACCGCAGGGCGGCGGCAAGGGTGACGGCCTGGCGGGCCTGGGCCTCGGCCAGGGCCTGGCCGAACGCTCCCGGGGCGGGTGGGAAGGCGGTCAGTAGCCAGCGGGCGCCGGCGGCTATGACGGGTGCGAGATCGGCGGACACGGCGGCTTCCTCTGGAGCGTGCTCGCCCTGGCCCGTGCCGGGTCCGCGAGCTGCGGCGCGAAGCTGCGCCGCTCCGCTCGTGGACGCTCAGGGTAGCCGGAAGCGACGGGTGTGCGGCATGACGCACGTCACCGTTCGCCCGGGGGCGGGGGTCAGGACGTGCCGCGGCCGGTCAGGAAGGCGTGCCCGCTCCACCAGGCCGGCGCCCGTCGCGAGGAGCTTGATCACTCACCGTGCTATGTCACGGCGTAGTCGCCCGGGCACTGCCTGCACCGCTTCCACAGGCCGGCAAACCCTGCACTCGATGGCACGCTACTGGCAGCGTCCGAAGGTCACGACGTAGGTCCCGGCCTGGCTCGCGCCGGCCCCGGCCGGGTCCGCCGCACCCGGCTGGGCCCAGGCGCCGATCTCTCGCATCGACGGGTTGAGGATGATCTGGCGGTGGCCCCACGTGCTGACGTTCATCCACCAGTTGACCGCGGCCTTCGGGGTCCCCGAGCCGCCCCAGCCGGTGTACGTGATCTCGGCGACGGCCCATGAGGTGGGGTTCGGGCAGTAGCCCGCGGCCTTGATCCGGCTTTGCGGTGTCGAACCGGTCTGCGGGTTGGTGTGCGAATCCTTCCCCGGTCCCCACCACTTCAGCTGCACGGCGGCAGCGGAGTGCTGCTGCGCCGCAGTTGTCAGGGCCTGGTTCGTGGTGAGGGCAGACAGCCCCCTCTGCGTGCGCTCGGCGTTGATGAGGCAGATCAGCGCGTTCCGCACCGCGCCGTCGTTGCTGCTGCTCGGGGCTCGGGCAGCAGCCGCAAGGTCGCACGCGACGGCCGTCGCCGGTGGTGCCGAGACCGGTACCAGCGCGGCCGACAGGACACCGGCCACAGCGAGACTCCGTGCGGTTTTGGTGAGCGAAGCGTGCCTGCTCAAGGAGGTCCACCTCCCGCGAACACGAAAACAGTGTTTCCGGCGGTGAAGGGGCGCCACGTCGCGCAAGTGGCGGCACGTGGCACGGCCCGCCGCTACGACATCTCCTCCAGGCTGCCACCCGACGCGTCGGCCCGCCATCCGGCCCCACTGGAGGCCGGACAGACCGCGCGGCAGGCCTCATGGCCTCGCGTTCAGTTCCGCGACGATCGAGGCGGGGGTGTGGCCGCTGCCGTCCGACAGACGGTGGAAGTCGACGGAGACGTAGTTCGGGTCGCGACCCCCGGCGGCGGTCCGGCACTGATCGGCAATGCGACCGCGCAGTTTGGCGCCGTTGTCCAGGGCGGCCGTGAGGACAGTGGGTACGTTGCGGTGGTGGCTCATCGTGAACAACCGCCGGAAGCCCGCCTCTTGGCGGTCCAACGGCACGTCGGGCCAGCGTGAGACGCACGCGAGGTCGTTGCCCAGGTCGCCGAGGCTCCAGTAGTTGCTCACCGTCCAGGATCTGTCGTACATCACGCCCAGGTGCTCACGGTCGGACCGGTCGGAGAAGACGAGCAGGCGCTTCCCGGCGGTGACGAGGTCGGCCACCTTCGGCCACCCGTGCTGCCGTACGCCCCACTCGTCTGGCCGGAACAGCATCTCGTTCAGCCCCCCGACCCTGCCGAGGGAGTTCCTCAGCTGCTCCGCGCTGACGTAGTCCTCCAGGAAGACGGTGACGACCTCCTGGGGATGGGCGACGAGGAAGTCCACCACGGTCTGCATGGTGCCGTGGAAGGACTGCCTCGGCAGGGCGTACGTTGCGCCGGCGAAGGTCTTGCAGTCGCCGTGGCACAGGTACACGTCACTGGGGTAGCAGTCGCTGCCGAAGCTGATCACGCAGAGCCAGGTACTGCGCTCGTACCAGTGCGTGTCCAGGCTCAGGCCGCGGACGCCGTTGTCGAGCTGGGCCCGTACGGACTCGGCCTGGTTGACCGAACTCCAGCGGGAGTCCTCGTAGTTGGTGAAGGCGTTGTGGGTGGTCAGGAAGGCGGCCTCGTCGAGGCGGCGGTCGCCCCAGCGCGCGGCAGCGGCAGCGGCAGTGGCAGCAGCGGCGCGCGTGTCGGTACGTGGCGTCGCGGAGGCGGCGGCGGTGGTGCCCGGCGCGCCCAGGAGGACCAGGAGGAGGAGGCAGACGAGGGAGAGCAGGCGGGGTGGACGCGCATGGCGCGTCATGCTCATGCCAATCATGGGGGGAGGGTAGCGCGGGAGTCGGCAATAGGCTCCCCCGTGGACGCGCAAATCCGGGGTCCCGGCCCCATCAGCGGCGGGCGGGGCTACGGAGGTCGTACGCCCACGCGCAGCAGCGTCGCGACCTGGGTGCCACGGCAGTGCCGGCGGCGGCCGCGGCCTGCACCCCAGCCGGGCAGACCGGCAGGGGCACGGGGCAGGCGGGGCTACTGCTCGCTGGTCGGGTTCTCTGCCATGTGGAGTGCTTGGCCGGCGATGGTAAGGGCTTCTTGGTCCTGGCCTGCCGCTTTTGCCGTCTCGGCCTGGCTGAGGGCGATGCGGAGCAGCTCGACGACGTGCTTGGGCAGAGTATTCGACGCCACTACGTCCGCCAGCTTCCGGATGGTGTCGCCGGCCAGGTCCTCGGGCATGCAGCCGTCTCCTCCGTCGTCGATCTTCGACCGTCGATATCGATCAAGACCATGGGACGCTATCAGCCCCCGACGGCCCCAGCGCGGACCGGAGTCGGCGCGGCGCACGTGGATGAATGGTGCAGATCACCGTCAGTTCAGCGGCGGGCGCGTCCACCCCATCCCCGCCCAGCGCCCAGGGCCGTCAAACCGTTCAGCCAGCGCCCCCGCCCCCTGGCCGCCGCCCCCCGCCCGCGCCCGCGACCCGCGTGAGCCAGTCGACGAGGACGGCGCGCAGGAGTTCCGGTTGCTCGTGTGGCAGGGCGTGTCCGGCGTCGTCGAACACGGCGAGCGAGGTGTGCGGGTAGTGGTCGACGAGGTCGATGGCGGCGGCATAGCCGACCGTCGAGTCCAGCCGCCCCGCCACGACCGCAGCCGGACCCGCGTAAGGCGCCGCGTGGTCGGGGGCGAGTGCCCACTGGGCGCCGATCCGCTCGAGTGCCGCCGGGTCGACGAGCGCGGCGGCCGGGGCGACGTACCGTTCGTACCGGTCGAGCATCTCGGGGGTCTGGATCACGAAGTAGCCACGGAAGACGTCGTCACCGACCTCACCCTCACCCTCACCCGGTCCGACGACGACGTGGTGCTCCGGGATGTTGCGCAGCCCCGGCAGCAGCGGGCACACGAGCGCCAGACCGGCGACCTGCGCCGGACGTCTCGCGGCCATCGCCTGCGCGTAGTACGCGCCCGCCGAGTGGCCGATGAGGAGGTACGCGGCCCCGCCCGCGACCCCGTCGGCGAAGTCGAGCAGCGTGCCGAGGACGTCTTCGGCGCTGCGCAGGGTCACAGGAGCGGGCGTCCGTCCCATTCCAGGGAGGTCGGGATAGATCCGCCGCATCCCCGCGACGCCGTCGAAGACCGGCTCGAAGCAAGCCTCGGCCTCGCGGTGGTCGACGCCGGCGCCGTGGAGTACCAGCACCGGTCGACCGGTCCCGTGCTCCACGTAGTGGACCCGTATCCGGCCCACATGGATCTCCATTCCCGCGGGCTAACCGCGCGGGGTCGTCAGCGAGGGCTTGACTCTGAACCGGCGGGCACCTGTAACGGGGATGCCGAAACCGTCGGGCTCCGCGGTCGGCACGTACCGGCCGGCGGCGCCGTCGTCGAGCGGGGACTCCACGGCCCGCTGCCGCCGAAGCCACCAGGTGCGCAGGGCGGTGTACAGGCCGGCGGTGATCACGCTTGCGGCGCACCAGGCGCCCAGGACCACGGCGATCGTGGGGACGACGGCCATCAGGACTCCTCGAGTGTGAGACGGCGGAGGCGTGCGGCGGGGACTGGGGGAGAGGCGGAGTGGGCTGCCGCTGTCTGAGAGGAACGGGTGGCGGGGCGGCCTTGGTGCGGCCGGGCCCGGCAGGAGGCGGCGAACTCCCGGCGGGTGGCCGAGTGCCGTAACGAACCGGGCGGGGTGGTACTCACCGTGACCGACACGTACCCCGAGGACGTGGACTTCACGCTGACCGCGTCCGACGGATCCAGGGAGTCCGTCCGCGATCGACCCTGCCCCACGCGAGCCGCGGCAGCCCCAGCCACCGACCCGACCTGGCGTCCATGAAGCCGCCCGAGGATACTGGCGCCATGCCGACGAGGCCGCCCGCCGTGGAGCCGGACCCCATAACGGCCGATCCGCCGCACGCCGCGGACCGCCCGCTGCTCACCCAGTCCTGGCTCGACCTGGCCTTCCTGCACTGGGCCGCCGACCCCGCCGACATCGCTCCGCTGCTCCCGCCCAACACCGTCCCGGACACCCTCGACGGGGTGACGTACGTGGGTCTCGTCGCCTTCCGGATGCACCGCGTCGGATGGTTCCGCCTCCCCGGTATCCCTTACCTCGGGACCTTCCCGGAGACGAACGTGCGCCTGTACTCCGTGGACGCCCACGGACGGCGCGGGGTGGTCTTCCGCTCGCTCGACGCCTCCCGCCTGATCCCCGTGGCCGTCGCGCGGTCCGCTTTCCGCCTGCCGTACGTCTGGTCGCGCATGTCCGTCCGCCACGACGGCGGCACCGTGACGTACACCAGCTCCCGGCGCTGGCCCGGACCGCGGGGCGCGCACAGCAGGATCGCGGTGCGGATCGGGGAGCCCATCGAGGAGCCCACCGGCCTCGAACACTTCCTCACCGCCCGCTGGGGCATGCACAGCGCCTTCTTCGGCCGGCCGCTCTACCTGCCGAACGCCCACCCGCGGTGGCCACTGCACCGCGCCGAACTCCTGGACTGCGACGAGAACCTGGTCGCCGCGGCGGGCCTGCCCGCACCGGCCGAGCCCCCCGTGAGCGTGCTGTACTCGCCGGGCGTCCCGGTGCGGTTCGGGCGCCCGCCGCGCCGGCCCGCGGGCATCCCCACACCGTGATCAGGGCCGCCATGGCGGCGGACGGCGTCGACGCCGGGGTCAGGGCGACGCGTCGGCGGGCCCTCGGGGCGCCGACGCGTCGATGCGCCGCGGTGTGGATCAGGTGTGCCGCTCACTGATGTTGACCATCCATGTGACGCCGAACTTGTCCGTGCACATGCCGAACACGTCGCCCCACATCTGCTGTTCCAGGGGGACGGAAACGGTGGCGTCGGCGGACAGCTTGTTCCAGTAGCCGCGCAGTTCGTCCGCGTCGTCGCCGCTCAGGCTCACCGCGATGTTGTTGCCGGGTCGGTGCTCCATCCCGGGCGGATTGTCGGCGCCCATCAAGGTGAGTCCGCCGGGGGTCTCGAGCAGGCCGTGCATGATCTTGTCGGCGTACCCGGGCGGCGCCTCGGCGCCGAAGCCGCCGTAGGTGTGGACGGCCAGGTTGCCGCCGAGGACTTCCTTGTAGAACTCCATGGCTTGCTTGGCATCACCGGAGAAGCTGATGTACGGGTTGAGTCGTGTGGCCACAAAACGCTCCTTTCGTGACGAATGGTCAGCGCGGGCAGCCTACGTGTGTCAGGGGTGAAGTCAGTCGAGCTTCAGGCCGTGGTCACTCGCCTGGACGGGTACGGCCGCTGCCTTTTGATCTTGTCGGCGGGAAACCGTTCTGTGAGCGCCGTACGGATGCGAAGGTGAGGGAGTTCGCATCCACCCAAGGGAAGAGGTCCTGAGGCATGGCCGTGATCCACCAGACCGCCCTCGCGCCGACCAAGCTGGAACTGCTCACCACCTGGCTGCCTTCACGCCCGTGGTACCGGGGGGACGCGGCAGGGCCGGCGTTGGCCAAGGCAGGCGGGTTCCGGCTGGACGACCCGCAGGGCGAGGTCGGGATCGAGTTCATGGTGGTCACCGACGCCTCGGGCGACGACCTGGTCACCTACCTGGTACCCCTCACGTATCGCGGTGCCCCGCTCGACGGGGCGGAGCACGCGCTCGTCGGCACCATGGAGCACGGGGTGCTGGGGCGACGCTGGGCCTACGACGGCTGCCACGACCCCGTGTCGGTCGCGCAGTTGCTGGCCCTGATCGAGGGGCGGGTGCAGGCCCAGGACCAGAACATCAGCGACGTTCCCGCCCTCGACGTCATCGGCGAGCACACCGGTGAAGGACCCCTCTCCCCGGACTTCACCGGCACCGGCACTGCCACCAGCACTGGAACCGGCACCGCCACCGATGATCGAGAAGGCACCGAGTTGACTGCGCCGCGCGGCGCGGTCCTCCGCTTGCACCGGGTGTTGCGGCCCGCCGCGGACGACCAGGTTCTCCCTCCGGCGGGAGCGATCGGTCATGTCAGCGGTTCCTGGAGCCTGCCGGACGGGACCCGCGTCCGGGGGACGTTCGCCGTCCTGCACGCCGGCACTTGACCGCGCGCAGCGGCCCTCACGTGGTCGGCGAGGGCCGCTGGTGAACGGACCGACCCGCGGGTCGGGGACCGGCCGTCAGCGCATTGCGGCCTCGCCGGCGCGGACGGCGTGCATGACGCGCTCGACCCTCTCCTGCTTCTCGCCGACCGGAGCCGCGTAGTCGATCACGCTGCGCGCGGTGTCCTCCCCGAGCGTTCGGGTGATCACCCACGCGGCGAGGTATTCCGAGGCGAGGCAGCCGCCCGCCGTGGCGATGTTCCCCTCGGCGTGGAAGGGGGCGTCCAGCACGGTGACGTCGCAGGCTTCGACGTAGGGCCGGCTCGTCATGTCCGTGCACGCCGGCATGCCACCCAGCAACCCGAGCCGCGCCAGAACCAGCGCGCCGGAGCACTGCGAACCGATCAGCTGCCGTGAAGGGTCGAGCGGCAGCATGGAGAGCATCCGGCTGTCGGCGACCACATCGCGCGTCTTCACCCCGCTCCCGATCAGTACGACGTCGGCCTCGGTCACGAACTCCATCGGGCGCTGCCCGGTCACCTCGAGGCCGTTCATCGACGTGACCACTGGCGTCGGCGTGGTGATGAAGGCCTCCAGGCCGTCCCTCCGGCACCGGTTGATCAGCGCGGAGGCGATGAAACTGTCGAGTTCGTTGAACCCGTCGAAGGTGACTACCGCTACCTGCATCACAACTCCCCGTCCTCGGTGTCGGATGCCGAGTCTCTCAGGCGAACGGTGCCCGGCGCGCAGGCCAATTGGCGCCCGGTGGCATGCCCTCTGCCCCGGGGGTCCGACTCCCGAGACCGAGTACCGGACTGGTCGCCCCATCGCTCAGGCACGGGACGGGACCCGGCTGCATCGTGCTGATACCTGGAAAGCCGTAGCCCGGCCTGTGGTGGTGGTGTCCACCACCAGGCCGGGCTACGCGAGGTACTGCACGTCGATCCGTCGGGAGGAGCCGGTCGCCTTACGGCAGCGGGTAGCCGCCGACGCCCGCGTACACGGAGTCGCCCACCGCCCGTTCCTGTTCGGTGCCGTCCGAGGGGTGGTTGACGACCGCGTTCTGCCACACCAGCGTGGTGGAGCCGCCGCCGTCCATGTTCAGGGCGTCCACCGCTCCGAGGTCCTTCAGGAGGGTGGCCAGCTCCAGTCGGGTGGCGCCCTTGCTGATGGAGGTGTGCCTGCCGTCGACGGTCACCAGGAGGGTACGGCCGTACCCGTCGGTGGCGACCGCCGTGCGGGGGGCCGCGTCGGGAACGATCGGGGAGCCGTCGGCGTTCGTCGGCTGTACGTAGGTGATCTGGCCGTCACGCATCAGCAGGTCACCACCGGCGGTGACGTACATCGACGGGTCGAGAGCCACGGTGTCACCGAAGCGGGTATCGGTCACGGTCTCGGGGAGCTCCAGCTCGGTGCCGACGGGCGCGTTGCTGCGCAGCCAGCTCGCACCCTCGCCGATGCCCTGCAGGATCCGGCCAGCGGAGGGCACCGTACGCCCGCCCCTGTTGCCGTTCTGGCAGGTGGAGGCGGTGACGGGGGCCGAGTCGTAGCAGGCGGTGACCTTGCGGTTGGCGTCGAGTACGACCTCGATGCCCTCGTCCGTACTGATCACGCCCTCGCCGCTCGGGGCGTCGGGGTCGTTGGAGGTGGCGACGAAGGCCGTGGTCGGCGTGGCTGAGCCGTACTCCGGTGTGAAGGAGACGATCTCGGAGGTGTCCCAGCAGACGCCGTCGCCGTCGATGGTCTCGCCCGAATCGCGGCCCTCGCAGTGGGCGATGCGTCCGGGCAGCCGGTTGATGCCGTCCAGTTGCCGCGCCGCCACGGCGGAGTTCTTCGGCTTGACCGTCAGGGTCGTGCTCAGCTCGGTGATGTAGGCCCGGCCGTGCTGGAGTACGAGCGCGGAGCCGACGGGCTTGCTGCCCTTGCCCTTGACGGCCTCGCTGACGAGCTTGCCGCCGCGCACCAGGATGCCGCTCACGTCACCGTCGTGCGTGTTGTCCGCCGGGTTCTTGACGTTTCCGTCGAAGAAGGATCCGTTGATCCCGACCCGGGGCCGGCGCACCGTGTTGACGGACACGGCCTGCAGCATCGAGGAGCTGGTCTGGGAGGTGGACAGTCCGTTGCCGAAGGTGCCCTTGAGGTTCAGGGGCGCCTTGTCCGGATCGATCACCACGACGTTCACGTTCCACGGTCCGGCGCCACCGCCCGAGTACGTGGTGCGGGTGACGCCCGGCACGGTTGCGTCGACCGTCTTCGTGGAGCCGGACTCCAGCAGTGCCAGGGTCAGACCCGTCTCTGCGGCGGCCACGGTCGGTACGGAGACGGGGACGGCCAGGACCGAGCCGGCCATGACGAGCGCCAGGGCGCCCTTCATGACGGTGAGCTTCCCGGCGGTGCGCTGCGCGCTGCTGTTCACGGTGGATTCCTCGGTTGTCAGCACTGGCTCGTCCCCACGACCAGCTTGTGGGAGGTGATACCGCCGGCGTACGGCTGGGGGATGACCGTGCTGTCCGTCCGGAGCACCACGTACTTCCCGTAGGACTTCCCGCCGTCGCTCCACGAGCCCGTGAAATCGGGGTCCGCGTAGAAGCAGGCGTGCTTGTCGGTGTAGTTGGCGACCGAGAGCACCCGGTCGTCCCACGTCACCTCGTACCGGGAGACGTCGCTCTGGGTCGCGGTCATCGCACCGCGACCGCCGGGCTCGGTGAACAGGCAGAGGTAGCCGGTCTCACAGCGCTCGAAGCCGGTGAAGCAGCCCGCCTTGGACTTGGCCAGTTTGTGGGAGGTGATCTGGTCGTTGAGGTTCGTGCTCGTGTCGGCCAGGTTCCCGCGGTAGCCGGGGCGCAGTGCCTGCAGGGTGCCGCCGTAGTAGCCGTGCCGGTAGACGCATGACCAGTACGGGGAGTTGTTGTGCACCGAGGTGACCTTGTCGTCCCAGTCGGCGGAGTAGAGCTGTACCGGAGCCTCCGGGCCGAAGGACTGCGTTGCTCCCTGGCCGTCCGCGTCGCTGTAGACGCAGAAGCGGCCGGAGTCGCAGCCCTGCCATTCGGCCGCGCTGGCCCGCGAGACGGCCAGCGAGGAAAGCGCGAGCGTCACGAGCGAGATGGCCGTGATCACCCACGTCAGAGAGCGTTTCACCGAGAGGACCCCAAAGAGAATAGATTATGAGTTCGATTGCACAGGTGGCGGCGTGATCATACCGATGCGTCGCGAGCCCGACGCCGCGGGTCCCGTGCATCTGCCACGGACCGGACTGCCGGGCAGTGCGGCTGCCCGGACGGGCGCGGCTGCCCGGACGAGCGCGGCCGACCGGACGAGCGCGGCCGACCGGGCGAGCGCGGGCGACCGGGCCGGGCCGGCTTTTGGGCCCCACCCAGCGGCCCGGACGGGGGAGGAGTCGATCACCGCCCGCGACCCCTCCTGCTTCCTCGCGACCGGCAGCAGCCTTCAGAACAGCTCGACGCGCTTTTCCGCCCGGCCGCCCCCATGCGGCCGGGGCCGGCCTTCTCCAGCTTCCGGCCGGACACCCAGGCGTCAGCGCTGTTCAGCACACCCGTGGCGCCCTGGCCGCCGTCGCCGCCGTCGCCGCGGTCAACGTCCGCCCACGCAAAACGCTCGGCTGGGAAACCCCAGCCGAGCGCCTGCACAAACTGCTCGCGGCCTGATCAAAAGGCCGCGACCAGGTGGTGCGACGGCCCCTGGAAAGGGCCACGTGGGCCCCCGGAGCCTTGTCCACTTACAGACATCCTCACCCTCCGCCCGCCGGCGCGACCGCTGCCGCCGACGGTTCGCTCCCTCCCATGTCCAGCCGGAACGGCGGGTACTTGTCGGTCATGAGAGACATGTAGACGAACACCCGCAGCGTCCAGCGGACCAAGCCCATGAGGAAGTCGAACAGATCCCGCGGGTAGGTCCCCGTGAAGGTCAGGATCACCATCGCGACCAGCGAGAGCATGCCGATGAGTCCGGAGGAGAACGGGGTGTAGTCGTCGATGTACCGGAACGCGCTCCAGCCACTGGTGAGCAGAATGGCGATCACCAGGCACTGCGGGATGACCAGCAACCACTTGATCAGAACCAGTCCCCGTGACAGCCGCGCGGGGTAGGAAACGTCGACGTGGACCGGGTATTCGGGAACGTCTTTCAGGGTGAATGGTGGATACGCGTCGGTGCCGAGCACCGTGGAGGAGTAGTAGCTGACACGCAGGCTCCAGCGTATGACGCCCACATTGAATTCGAAGAGCCTCCGGGGATAGCGGCCGGTGAAGAGGATACTGAAGAACGCGACGACGCTCAGCAGCAGGAACGCGACTTGCAGGAAGAACAGAACGATGTAGTGCGGGATGGCGAGGATCCACTTCACCAGCCACTTCCATCGACTGAGCCGGGGATCCAGTGTTGCTTTGACGTGCAAGGGATGAGTGTAAGCGGGAAACATCACTGCCATTTCCTTTCCTTCAGGGGGTGCAAAAAAGTCTCCGTACCTCACATCGCCCGCGGTTTGCCGGGACGATGTGGGTCGGCAACTTGCGCGGCAGAAGCCGGTACCACCATTGAGCCCCGGCATTCGCCTCACGTCAGCTCCCGTGATTTCGTGACAAGAGGACACGTGACTTGACGGATGGCGGCGGAGCGGATAGGGCCCGCGACGGCAAAAGCCCGGTATGACCTGATCGGCGGTGGTCACGGGGGCCACGGGTCCAGATATGAACTCGTCCTGACCCGTCACGCATGTCAAGCCCCGACATTTCGCGGCATGACGCGCGGCCCATGGGTCGGTTTCCCTCGACATGGAACTCATCCGGGTTCCGCGAAGGGCAGTACTCGGGAATTTCGCGTACAGCCAAGAGGGCAGGAGAATCAGATGCAGATCATCGCCGTCGTTGCCGCCGCCGTCACCGCAGCAGCTGCCAGCATGGTCTACATGCGTTACGCGGCGGCAGGCAGCCAGGAGCGACGCATACCGGGGATCTTCGCAAGGCTCGCGTATGTTCCGCTCCGGGTCGAGCTGGTCTGCTACCCGGCCTGGTTCGCAAGCGCGCTTCTGCTCGGCTTCACGCTGCCGTCATGGGCGGCCGTGACCGTGTATGGCGTAGCCGCACTGCTCCCGTGGGAATTGTTGCGCCGTCGTCACAACCTCCGAGTCGGAAATGACAACCCGATTTGACACGGCCCTTTGCCCGTTCGCTGACCGGCACGTCGGTCTGAGTCCGAGCTGCGCGCACGGTCGACCGACTTGCCCCGCAGGGACGCCGTCCGTTCTCCCGGATCCCACAGTCGCACCGCGCGGTCGCCGCTGGCAGCGGCCAGGGTGCGCTCGCTCTGGTCCCGTGGGGCCCGGCTTCCTGCTGGCCGGCACGAGGCTTCGTAACTTCCCCGGCCGACCAGACTCCCGCGCGGCGAGTACCCCCGTGTGCACGGATTGAGAAACCGGCTGCGCGCGTCCCCACCACGACGCCATCCTGTGCGTGATGCCGACGTACCCACATCAACTGTTCACAGCGCCCATTTCCGCCATCGACGCGGACATGGTGCGCGGCTTCCTCGCCCTGCGGCTGGAAGAGAGCTTCACGATCGACTACAAGCGGAACATCGATGCGGTCTCGGATACGGTCGCTGCGATGGCCAACAGCTACGGCGGCGTCGTGCTGATCGGTGTCGACAACGATCCGAAGGATCAGAACCTGCCGGGTCCGCTGCGCGGCGTGCAGCCGTCGGACAAGGACAAGCTGGTCAGCAAGATGGTCACTGTCTTCGATCCGCCCGGCTGGTGCCCGGATGTCATCCCCGTCGCGATGGACGGGACGACGCTCTTGGTCGTTCGCGTCGACCCGGAAACGGTCCCGCGTCCGTTGCTGCACAAGGGAACCGCCAAGGTACGTGTGGACGGAAGGAACGACACGGCTGACCGGCGGCTCCTGCGGTTGCTGTTCCAATCGGCCGACGAGACGACGATGACCCCGGGCAGCGATCCGCGCTTCGCTCCCGACCAGTACGCCGCGCCGGGCCACCGGCCGGTGTACCGGCGGGACCCCCCGGACGTGGTGATCCGCGCCTCAACCTCGCGTCCGCTTCGGCAAGACGGCGTCCGACGCCGGCTCCGAGGCACCACCGTCGATGCCCTCATCTCGGCGTTGAGTGATCGTCAGGGATTGCCTCGGGGCATCGCGCAGTACCCGCCCCCCTCTCTGACAGGGCTTGCCGCACGCGTCCGACCGGGAGAGCGGCTCAGCGCATGGGAAGTGGACCCCCATCACGGACACAGCCGTTTCGTACGGATCTCAGCCGGCCACGGCACCCTGTCGGAGCCACCCACCACCACCGGGACACGGATGGAGTGCTCCGCTGAACTCGCCGGCGGCGGAACCAGCATCGATGTGCACTTCGACGTCTTGTACTGGATGCCCGGACAACGCCTCGCGGGGGAGCTCTGGGTACAGACCGCATACGAGGCGGTTCAGGCACTCGTACGCCATGCGCTTCCCACGCTGACCCAAGAACTCACGGGCACAGCCAACGCCGCCACGCCGCCGATCGAGCTCCACATCGCAACGGGTCGGCCCGACCAGAGAACCCTTTCGAACCTCCTGGACACCACGATGCTCGGCGAGCGCACCGGGGTGGGCGATGTGCACCGGGGCAGTGAGTACCTGCCGGAGGAACTCGTTGGGGTGGATGACCTGAAGGGCGCCACGCTCGAAGCCCTGCACAACATCGCGCTGGATTGGCGATTCCTGTACCCCGGTTTCCCAGAGGTGCACGGCTGATCGTCCCCCGCCGGCCGCGCGGCCTCCCCTCCATGGGCCTGGAGGCGATGGCAGGGGACTGTTTCGGGTGGAGTTCCGGTCCCGCGGGGCGGTGGTCGTTAGGGTGGGGTGGAGGCACCGATCATGGCAGTCGCTCTGCCGTTCGGCCCGGCCTGGGGCCGCGCGTGGAGTGGCGGCGAGACGTCGGCGCCGATACTCCGAGGGGAGCCGCTCATGACCACGGCGAAAGACCTGTTCATCATCGCCATCGACCCGCGCGCGAAGCGTCCCGTGGGACAGGGTGACCTGTCGCTCGCACTCGCGGGGGCCGAGCTGATCGACCTCATCGGTGCGGGGGCCGTGAGCCTGGACGGCGAGCGCATCGTGCCGGGCTCCGAGCCGGCCCCGGCTGATCGCCTGTTGGGCGAGGCGTCAGCGGCACTCGTCCGGCAGGCGCCCCATGAGCTGGTCGAGGATTGGCTGTGGCGCCGGGGCCGGGAGCTCGCCGCGGCGTACCAGGCCGCGCTGGAGGCGGACGGTCAGCTGGCTCCCGGGCGGCGCGGCCGTCTGGGCTTCGGCTCCGAGCGGATGGAACTCGTCGATACGGAGGCTGGCCGGCGGGCGATGAGCCGCTCGGCGGCGGAGGAGCCGGTCCTGGCCGCCCTCGCTGCGGCCGTGGGCATTCGCAGCGGTAAATCTGGTGAGTCGGAGGAGTTCGGCGATTCCGAGAAGTTCGGTGAGCCGGAGGAATTCGATGAGTCCGGGGTGTCCGAGGAGCCCGGGAAGCTGTCCGGGGAGTCCGGTGGGGCAGGGGAGCCGTCCGAGGGCGAGCCGGTCCTCGACGACGATCCGGTGACGACCGTGCTGGCCGCCGTCAACGACGCGGTGATGGAACTGGAGGCCGTACGGCAGCGGCGGACCATCGAGAACGCGGCGTTCGCCAACGTCTGGCGGGTTCCCTGACGGGGGCGCGTACGAGACGGGCGCAGGCGGGGCCCCGGGCCGTTTCGCAGTTGTCAGAGCGGTCGGGCAGGGTTCGGCTGGTAAATCGCCCCCGCGCCGTCCCCTCGACGTTCACCGCATCCAACTTGCCCGGCCGAAGGACCGTTTGCCGCGGTCTCTCGTGGATCGCCGCTCGCCGGCGCGCGTGCCTCGCACCCTGCCCCGTGCCGTGATCCACCCCTTCGGCACGCACCCGGCCGGGTCCACTCCGAGTGCGGCGCGGTGTGTCTGCACGGTCCGTGGAGCGGGGCTTTCTTCAATGGGCCGACTCCTACGGAAACGGCCACCGTATGACCCTCCTCCCACGGACCCCTTTTTCACGAACCCTCCTCCCCCCGCACCGGCTACCAGCGCACCCAACGGCCCAGGACCTCGACCACCCCCAGGCCGCCTACCCCCAGGCCCCCTACACCCGCCGGTCCCTCCTCAGGGGCGCCTTCACCCTGGCCGCCGCAGCCGCCCTGCCCCTCGCCGCGGCGGGGCGCGCATACTCCGCCGCCGGTCCGGACATCATCAGTTGCGCCGCCTGGGGGGCACGGGACGCGTCCGAGCCCGTCGCCATCCTGGGCACTCGTCCGGAGCGGATCATCGTCCACCACACGGCGACGGCAAACGTGACGGACTACTCGCGGCAGCGCGCCTTCGCCCTGGCCCGCGCGATCCAGACGTACCACATGGACGCGCAGGGCTGGATCGACACCGGTCAGCACTTCACCGTCAGCCGCGGGGCGTTCGTGCTGGAGGGCCGCCACAGCAGCCTCGCGGAGCTGGGTCGCGGCCGGCGCCAGGTTCGCGCGGCACACTGCATCGGGCAGAACACGGTGTCGATCGGCATCGAGAACGAGGGCACGTACACCTCGCAGCTCCCGCCGGCGGCACAGTACGCGGCGCTGGCCGACCTGTGCGCCCACGTCTGCCGCCAATACGGCATTCCGGCCTCGGCGATCTACGGGCACCGCGACTTCAACTCCACCTCCTGCCCCGGCGACCGGCTCTACGCCCTGCTCCCGACCCTCCGCAAGGACGTCGCCACACGCCTCGGCACACCTCCGCCGAATCCGAGTACGGATACGGATCCCCCTACGGGGCCGGAGCCGGAGCCGGACCACGACAACGACCGCGACCCGGTATGGGAACTGGTCAACCGGGAAACCAACCAGCCGGCCTCGGGGCTCAGGGAGTACCTCCCGGCGGACCTCTTCCCTGACGGCTGACTCGTCCGACGAGCCCCTGCCGCCCGATCCCCCCAGGCGGCAGGAACCGGCCGTGGCACCGGAAGCCCCCGGGCCGGTCCCGGCCGGTCGATCATCTGTCGGAGGACGCTCCCCGGCCCGCCCCGGCCTGCGCCCGGTACCTCCCCGGGGTCGTCCCGAACTCGCGGCTGAAAGCGTGCGACAGCGCGTAGGGGGTGCCGTAGCCGACCTGACGGGCCACCGTCGACAGCGGATCCGCGGTATCCCGGAGCAAGGCGGCGGCCAGGTTCAGCCGCCACCAGGTGAGGTAAGCCATCGGCGGACGGCCGACCAAGGCGGTGAAACGCCGCGCCAGGGTCGGCCGGGAGACCCCCGCCTCGGCCGCCAGGCGTTCGTTGGTCCACGGGGCGGCCGGGTCCGAGTGCAGCGCGCGCAAGGCGGCGGCCGCGACCGGGTCCCCCAGTGCCGCGGGCCACGTCCCGCTCCTGGCCTCCTCCATCCAGGAACGGACCATGTAGACGAGCAGGAGGTCGAGCAGGCTGGGCACTGCGACCCCGGCGCCAGGTCGATGCCTTTCCAGTTCTCGCCCCAACAGCCCGATGGCGCCGCGGAGTTCTGGATGCGCATCCTCCCGGCTCGGCAGGTGCACGAGCTCCGGCAGCTCCGCCATCAGCGGGTGCGACCGGCTGCGGTCGAGGCGGTACTTGCCACACAGCATCTCCACCGCACCGGAGCCGTCCTCCGGAGCGGGCGCCGCCATCGTGCCGGCCAACTGCTCGAAGGGCACGGCCCGCTTCACGGCCGCTGCGTCCGCGGGTCCGTCGGCGATCACATGCCCCGTCCCGTGCGGCAGCAGCACCGCGTGCCCGGGACCCAGCACGACGGGGGAGCCCCCGTCGGGCAGTAGCCAGCAGCTGCCTTCCAGTACGACATGGAAGCCGGCGCCGTCGTACGGGGCCAAGCGCGTGCACCACCGTCCACCCACCCGCACCCGGTCCGAGGAGGGCTGTCCGATCCGCACGGCCGAGATCGCATCGCTCACCACGTCCATGGGACCAGCCTAGATGAGACGATGAGACGTTCTCGTATTCCAGTGAGCCGCACGTGCATTGAGAGGCTCATCAAGCCCTCCTACGGTGGAGGCCATGAAGAGCGAACGCGAGAGCGAGAACGAAAGCGAAAGCGACAGCGCCCAGCGCATCCTGCTGGGAGACGTCGAGGTCATCCGGATCACCGAGTGGGCAGGACCGTTCACCCCCGCCCGCACCCTCGTCCCGGAAGCCGGCCCGCACGTCTGGAAGGACAACGAGCACTGGCTGGCCCCGGACCACTGGCAACCGGAGGAGGACATGGCCGTGGCGGCCCTGCAGACGTGGGTCCTGCGCAGCGCCGGCCGCACCGTCCTCGTCGACACCGGAGTCGGAAACGGGCGCGAACGCCCCGGCTCACCGGAGTTCCACCACTGGCAGGGGGACTTCCTCGAACGACTGGCACACGCCGGAATCCGCCCGCAGGACGTCGACACGGTCGTCAACACCCACATCCATGGCGACCACGTCGGCTGGAACACCCACGATGTCGACGGCCACTGGACGCCGACCTTCCCCAACGCCCGCTACCTCATGCCGGCGGCGGACGATTTCCACTTCGGACCGGACAACGCGTACGGGGCGGGCTTGCGCCTGGACGACCGGCTCATCTACGAGGACAGCGTCGCGCCCATCCACCGGGCCGGCCAGGCCGTGCTCTGGGACGGCACATACCGCATCGACGAACACCTCACCCTGGAGTCGGCCCCCGGCCACACCCCCGGCTCCAGCATCCTGCGCCTCGCGTCCGGCGGCGAACGGGCGGTGTTCGTCGGTGACCTCCTGCACAGCCCCGTCCAGATCCTGCGGCCCGCCTGCAACAGCTGCTTCTGCATGGACGCGGACCAGGCGGTGGCCACCCGCCGGCGGATCCTGGAACGGGCATCGGACGCCCACGAACTCGTGGTTCCCGCCCACTTCGGCGGGACGGGTGCGGTAGAGGTCCGCCGGGACGGTGCGGCCTTCGCCCTCGAGCACCGCGAGCGGTGGTGAGGACCCCGTAGGCCGCAACGCCGTACGCGGCTCCTCAGAGCACGCGGTGGACCGGAGCATCAAGGCTGCCGACTGCCGGCCGCGTGTTGGTTCGTGCTGTCAGGCAGGTGAGGTTCCGAGAGCACGGGCGAGTCGTTCGTTGTGCTCCCGGGTGATGCCCTGGGCGAGCCCGTTGTCGAATCGCGGGCTGCGGGGGTCGTCGCTCCGGAGTATGCCGCCGGAGGGGTTTTCGTCGGGCAACCACCAGCCGGTCGGCTCCCACAGGGGGTGATCCACGAGGAGCTCCGCCACGCGCCGCGCGCTGCGGGCCGGAGCCCCGACCCGGACCAGTGCCTCGGCGATCACGTCGGGCGCGTCCTCGTCGTCCAGCGCCTCCTCGTCACTCATCGCTGGCAGCAGGAGCAGTAGTCGGGCGTGCGGGTCGTGGATGCCCGGAGCTTGGCGGTCGGGGGTGTTGGCGATGTGGATCAATTCCCGCCAGGAGAGGCCGGGGCCCGCCTGGCGTCCGCCGATGGTGGCGAGGTGACCGTGCCGGTCCCAGTCGGGGTGGGTAATGAGGTATTGCGTCCCGTGATCGGAGGGGCGGCTCAGCACCATCGCGGTGTGTCCGCCGGCGAACGGGACCCGGAACACCGGCCACGTGCCCGCGCCCGCCAGCGCCGTACTCGCCGCCTCGGCGTTCGCCGCGTCTGTTCCGAACCACTCGGCGGCCGGCGCACCCTCGTATTCCTCCGGGTCGCACATCCACATCAGGTACGCGGCCCAGAACCCGGGGTAGGAGACCAACTCCTCCCCAGCCACCAGCGGGGCATCGTGATATCCGTCGATCAGCATCCGGCAATTCTGCCCGCACCTCTCGACACGCCTGGCCAGGGGGCGGCCGGTTTCAGCCGCTTCGTGGACGAGAGTGCGGCAGAGGTTTGATCAGGACCCGGCGCAGTGGCTGCCGTCGTCGCCGGTGGCATTGCGTCGGTACGGCGCGGAATGGACCGCGATCAAGCTCCGCTGGGGCCTGCCGCCGACGAGGCGGAGCGGGACCGGCTGCCCTGGTGCCATGGGCACCAGGGCCCCTCCGCATGCGCGCCCCCTGTAGGAGGCGCCATGACAGCGGACGACTCGTTCGGCCGCCTTGACGACGACTACCCCGTCGAGACGATGGTCCGGGCCGCAAGGGCGGCGAGGTGAGCTCTCCGGGACGTCGCCCGTTGTTCCGCCGACGGCGGGCTGGTTTGGCAAGGTCCCTGTACGACCGGCCGGTTGGGTCAGGGTCGGTCGTACCGCTCGCACCTGAGCGGGTTCGCGTTCGCATCGTCAATGCAGACGATGACGTACGCGGCCCCACCGGGCACGTCTGCAGGGATGACGGTCTCGATCGGATACGTCACGTCGCACTTGGTGCTGGTGCTCCTGGCGCCGAGCTCGTTGCCAGAGGCACCGTACGCGCCGAACCAGGCCCGGCGGCAACCGACGGCCCGGAGTACCCCCTCGGCCCCGACCGACCGGTTGTACCAGGTCAGGGTGCCGCGGACGTAGCTGGCCCCGTACGGAACGTCGAAAGCGGTGGTCGGGTAGGCGGCGGTCTGCGCGCTGGCTGCGGGAGTGCCGAGTAACATGCCGGCGGTCAGTGCCGCGGAACCGAGGGCGGCGGCGAGATAAGTCTTCATGCGGTCTCCAGGATGGGATCGGCCGGTTGCGGCTTCACATCCTGGGCGTGTCGGGCCCCTCCGGCCCACCTCTTAAGTCACGGCTTAAAAGGGGCCGGGATGGCAGGCGCAACCCCACCCACCTCGGCACGAGGCCCCTCCGACCCCTGGGCAGGGCGGCACTGCGCCCTCGGCCTCACGGTTCCGTCAGGGCGCCGGTCCGCAGCAGGGCCAGCCCGAGGGGGGTGATGTGGTGCAGCACGGACCCGCCTCGGCGGGTGGTGGTGATCAGGCCCGCCTTCCTCAGCACCTTGGCGTGCTGACTGGCCGCTGCGGCCGTGACGTTGAGGCGCCGGGCCAGGTCGCTGGTCGTGCAGCCTTCTGCTGTCACCTGCAGGGCGGCAGCCCGCGTGCGGCCGAGCAGGGACCCCAGATTCCGACCGGCGGAGCCATCCGCTTCCGCCGACCCGGTACCGGCCAGGGGTCGACGCAGAGCCGGCACGGTCAACCGGGGTGGCTGGGAGATGTCGAGCGGATCCCACAGAAAGCTCACCGGATGCTTCGAGAAGACCGTGGGTGTGATGATCAGTCCCCTTCCTTGGAGACGTACGTCAACTCGGCGCGGATAGGGAGCTTCGAGGACCGGCGGGCGCCAGCGGACCAGTGGTGCGCACACCGAACGCAGCAGCAGGTCGATGCCCCCCTCCAACATCAGGCTCGCGCAACGGGTGGACAGCGCGACCAGTTCGGAGCGCCCTTGATGCCAGAAGGGCTCAACGGTCACCCGATGACAGGCACGCACGGCCTCGGCGAGCTCCCGCCGCGCTTCGCGGTCCCCTTCGGACACCCGCCTGGCCCATGGCAGGTGTGCGGGACGGAAGTCGAGGCCTTCCAGCTCGCGTCGAAGCCGGGATACCGGGGCGTGCAGCAGGTTGTCCACGGCGTGGTCCATAGAGGGCACGTCGCCCATCAGCGCCAGCAGATCAATCCCGGGGCCGCGCACGGGAACCAGGGACGTCAGGGGGCGGGTCTCGGCTCCCATCCGGCCGGCAACCGCTGACCGCCACGAGCGGAAGTGAGGAAGCTCCCGGTTGTCTCTCAGCAGCTCCAGGCTGTAGTAGACCTCCGCTGCGACGCCGATCGATGCGGCCACCCGCGTCCGGGCGAGGTCTTCCGCCGTGAAGTGAATGCGTAACACCGACCGGCCTCCTGCCAGCGAGTAGAGCGCGCGAGCACACCCCCAGCATGCCCCACCCCCATGCCCGATCCGGCATGCAGGCGCAACGCTGCCCCTGCCCGACCACGTGTACGCGGGCGAGCAGGAGCGCCGGGGGCACCAAGGTGGGGACGGGCCTAACCGGAAGCTGCCGGTCAGCGGGGTGTGACGTCCACCCAGGTTCTGGCCGCAGTCTTCGTCGCAGAGCCTGCCATCGCGGGCGACCGGACCGGTCGGCCGAGAAGCAGGCACAGACCGGCCAAGCCGCACAGTCTCTAGGCTGCCGACTCCGGACGGCTGCCGGGCTCGAGCTCCCGGGTTGCGACGGGAGTGGAGGGGCTCCATGGTGAGTCGTGAGCAGGCTGCGGCATGCGCTCCGCAGATCCGAGGCCGGATGGGTCGCCCACGGAGCTGATCCGACGAGCGGACGGCGTGGCCGCGCACCATTCCTGCCGACACCGGACCGTGAGGGCTGAGATGGACGACAGGCTCCAGCCGAAGACTGTCCTGGTGACCGGGGGCGCCACCGGTATCGGGCTCGCCACGGTACGTCGGCTCCTCTCCGATGGCTGCAGCGTCATGATGGCGTCCAGGAACCGAGAGCGGGGCGAGGGCGTCGTTGCCGAGCTCGGCAGCGCGCGAGCCGCCTTCCACCCACTGGACGTGACGGACGAGTCATCGGTTGAGTCGTCCGTCGAAGCCACTCTCCAACGCTTCGGGCGTCTGGACTGCCTCTTCAATAACGCCGGGATCGAGGGCACTGCGGGGCCGATGGCCGCGTGGTCTGCTGACGTCGTCGATGCGGTGCTGGACGTGAACGTCAAAGGCGCGTTCCTGTGTATGAAACACGCCGTGCCGCGAATGGCTTCCGGGTCGGTGATCGTGAACAGCTGCTCCTGGCTCGGGATGATTCCCATGCCTGGCGCCGCACCTTACGCAGCCAGCAAGGCCGCCCTGCTCAGCCTCACCCGTTCGGCGGCCGCCGAACTCGCCGAGCAGGGGATCTCGGTCTTCGCCATCTGTCCAGCAGTTGTCGACACCCCCATGATGGACCGAATCTCGCAGATGGCAGGCGCCCCCATCACGGCCCTCGCCGAGGGCATCTGTCCGAGCCGACAGGTCACCTCGCCCGACAGGGTGGCGGAAGTAGTCGCCGGCCTCCTGACATCGAAGGCGCCCTTCGAAAGCGGATCAGTGCTGCGAATCGATCCGAACGAGATCGAGCGAGTCGGGCCATGACTTGAGCGAACGAGCCCTCGCCGTCCCCTTCCGGCAGGGGGCAAGGAAGCAATCGCTGGCGTTCATAGCCTCGATTGCGGCGTCAGAAGGCGACGCGGAGCCGGTGAAATTGCGCGCTCGAGCCACCACTTGAGGCTTCAGGATGAGGCGGTGGAACAAGTGACAGGCCGGTGCCGGCCAGACATCCCTCGATGAGGAAGTGCTGGAGCTGGATGTGTCGCAGGCCCCGGCGGAGGGCGCGGGTGAGGTGGTCCGGGTCAGTCAAGGCGGTGTTCCCCATCGGGCCGCGTCACAGGCGAGACCAATGCCTTCTACCAAGTCGAGGTCCGGTGAATACGAGGGCAGTTGGAAGACGGTGAGCCAGTCGTGCTCGGCCGCGTACCGCTTCATTCCGGCGGCCAGGTGCGTGTTCAGGTCGTCCCACACAAGGACGATCGGGCCGCCGAGCTGAATATGCGCGCGGACGGCGAGGTCGCGGTAGTCGTCCGGGCGAAGCTCTTGCGAGCCCCTTTGAACGGAAGGTGGGAAGCGGGGCCGGTAGATGTCCTTGCCGCGCAGACTGGAGTCGGCGGGCACGGGCCCGCCCGGCCGGCTGGTGCCGGTGGACGGGCCCGTGCCGTCGCTGCTGCGCGACCGGGCGGCCGCGGGACTCAGATGATGTTCTTGTAGAGGTCCCAACCGGTACCGAACTTCACCCGGGCGGCGAAGGTCGCGGTGCCGGTCTTGCCCGTCGAGGAGTACCGGTACACGACGCCGTTCGGGAGACGGCAGAGCAGGTCGCCCTTGCTGTCGCCGTCGATGTCACCCGGGACGAACAGCTTGTCGTACTGGTCGAAGCCGCTGCCGACCTGCTCCCGGGCGGCGAATGGCGCGGTGGCGGTGCCCGTGCCCTTGAAGAGGAACAGACGGCCGGAGGAGTCCCGGGCGAGCAGGTCGGGCCGCCCGTCGCCGGAGTAGTCGCCCGCGCCGACGATTGCGTCGTAGGCGTTCCAGCCGGTGCCGACCTTGATGCGCGCGCTGAACCTGGTCACCAGCGCACCGTCGCCGGGGTGGAGCCACAGGGTGCCGCCGGAGTCGCGGCTGAGCAGGTCGCCCTTGCCGTCGCCGGTGAGGTCACCGGGGCCGACCGTCAGGGTGTAGTTCCACGTCGTGCTGACCCGCTCGCCCTGGATGTACAGGTCGCTGCCGATGTTCTGCACGTAGGTCGCGTGGTTGCGGCTGTTGAGCCCGGTGGCGTACGCGTTGCGGGAGCCGGGCGTCTCCTTGCCGGCCCAGATCGGCGGCATCCGGTAGTCGCCGTTGGCCAGCGCGCTGTACTTGGCGAGGTCGTTGTCCGCTTCGGTGCCGAGGTTCTGTGCCTTGCCGTAGAGCGACGTGGTGCCCGCGCCGACGATGAACTTGTTGAGTTCATAGCCACTGCCGAAGTAGGCGGGTGCGGCGAACTTGCCGCCACCGACCGACTTGAACCAGTACTCCACGCCGTCGCGGTCGCGGGCGAGCAGGTCGCTCAGGCCGTCGCCGTCGCCGTCATCCGAGCCGGTGATCACGTTGTACGCGTTCCAGCCGGTGCCCACCTTGACGCGGGCCTTGAGCGGGGCGGTGGCGCTGCCGGCCCCCTTGTGGAACCACAACTCGCCGCTCAGCGTACGGGTGAGGACATCGCCGAGGCCGTCGCCGTCGACATCGCTGGCTCCGACCAGCTGGTCGTAGACCTCCCAGCCGGAGCCGACCTTGACCCGGCCGTTGAAGGGTTTGCTGACGCTGCCGGTGCCGGTGTACAGCCACAGGTCGCCGGCGTGGTCGCGGGCCAGCAGGTCGGGGTGGCGGTCCCCGGTGACGTCGCCGGTGGCCATGACGCGGTTGTAGATCTGCCAGCCGCGGCCCGACCAGAGGGGCGCCGACGTACTCGTCAGGCCGGTCTCGTAGAGCGTGAGCACGCCGTCGAAGGAGAGCGAGAGCAACTCGGCCTTGCTGGTGCCGCCGACGTCGCCCACCGGCAGCAGGTCCTTGAACGAGGCGCTGGGGTCGGGGTCGGTCTTGTAGATCGCGTATTCGCTCCAGGTCGAGATCGACGACAGGTAGACGGCCGTGGTCTGGTCGTACTCCATGACGATCATGTCGCTGATGCCGTCGCCGTCGACGTCGTGCCGCGGCTTGGCGGCGGCCAGCGGCGCCGGATTCGTGGCGCGTCCGGGCAGGACGACGCTCGGGTACTGGCGGTCGCCGCTCGCTGCGGCATCGACGACAGGATCCGCCGCCGGGCCGGCCGCCGACGGGGTGGTGGTGGAACCGGGTATGAGGAGCTGCTCGGCGGCGCTGCTCGGGGCGGCGGCCAAGGCGCTGACGGCCAGGGCCAATACGCCGCCGACGGCCAGTGCACGCACTCTTCCGCGGTGCGATGAAGTCAAGATCCCCCCTGAGGATCGAGCCGGGACACGCCCGGACACGTCTCGCTGTGTGCTGGGAGACACACGTCGACGCGTGAACGGTTCCCGCTTCCAGCCTTGCCGCGCCATAGACGACGCCGGTGAAAGTTCTGTACCAATTTCTCTTTCCACAGGCGCAGTTGAGGGTCCGAGTGCTTCGAGCCGCGGGCCAGGCCACTACCGCACGGTGGCAGCGGCCACGGCCACCGCGCCCCTCGAATGGCCGGACCGCAGCCGTCGCACGTCCATTGACCGGTGCGTGGTGAGGAATACCGCACCTCAGGAATGCGTGACGGGAACCAGCCTGCACCTGGACGTCACCGTGGACGACGTACCGCGCTTCGGGAAGGAGTCGGCCGCAGCAGCCGGCTGACCACCGACAGGGCCGTGGCTGGCGAACGGGTTCCTCGGGGGCCGGCAGCGAGGGGTGCGGGGCCCGCTTCGTGTCCTCCGCAAGGGCGAGTCCGGCTCTCGCGTACCCGCGGGCGGCTTGTGCGGTGCGTTCCCAACCTCTTCTGCCGGACTAGGTGAAAGTGCTCGAGGGGAGTCGATTTCCGCGTGGAGTCGCAGGTCAGTTCCCGCACCCGCGGGGATGAACCAGTCGGGTACTCGGTCAGTTCCGGGACCCGGGGCTCCTCCCCGCGCCAGCGGGCATGACCGCCAGCCGCCTGCTCCCCGCGCCCACGGGGATGACCCCCGACAAGCAATCCGGGCGATCCGCAGAGAACACTGCTTCCCGTGCAGGTATGGATGACCCCAGGCCGGACATCAGCCGCGGGCACCGTCAGCGCCGGACCGGTGATACCCGAGGGACCTCCAGGTGTGCGACTGGAATCCCGTGACGCTGGCGGGAGGGTGCCTGAACCCTCCCGCCGCCTGTGGTGTTTCGTCCGGTGGATCAGTTGGTGCCGTAGTAGCCGAATTCATCGATGATCAGGTCGATGTCCTCCCAGCCCTGGTTCCAGAAGGCGACCATGCCGTTGTCGGCGCGGCTGGCCTGGACGAGGTTCGCGACCGTTTTGCCCGCCGTCCAGTTCATGTTGGAGGCGACCGGGCGCGCGGGTGGGGTCGCGGTGCCGTTCTCGTACTGTTCGAGCGAGTTCGGGTCCGGGGCGACGGACAGGAATCCGGGGCCGGTCGTGTTGGTGACCGTGGTGTTCAGGACGTATGTCTCGATGTTGGGATTGTCCAACCGGTGCATGTAGTCGCGGGCCGCGAGCGGTTGGCCGCTCTTCCGGGTGTCGACAATTCGAACCGGGCCCCACCAGTTCCGCACGTAGGCCGCCTGGCTGTCAGGGGTGTAGTAGCCGTTGACGTCGATGACCACGTCGGTGCCCTGCCAGGCTCCGTTGCGGACTGTGATAGGGCCGTCGGGTCCCACCGGCACGATGACCGAGTTGGCGACGGTCTGGCCGGCGGTGAAGTTCAGGTTGGACGCGGTGGGTGCCGCCTGGCCGGTGGGGTAGACGGTCAGGTGGCCCGCCTCGCGCGGGTTGGTGACCGTCACGTTGAGCGAGACGGCGGTGGCTCCCTTGGGGACCCCGCCCGCCCCGGCGACCTGTACGTCGAACGACCCTTGCCCGGCGACCTGGCCCTTGGCCGTGCCCCGCCCCTCGCGGGTGTCGACGAATCGGGTCGGCGGCAGCGCGGTGAAGCCGCTTGACGCGGTCGGGGCGAAGTAGCCGGTCACGTCGGCGATGAGGTCGACGGACTCCCAGCCGATGTTGTCGAGGTTGATCCTCCCGTCACGCCCGACGGGCACGATGACCAGGTTCGGAACCGTCTCGCCGCGGCCGTAATTGACGCTGGACGTATCGGGCCTGGGAGTACCGCTGGCCGAGGTGATGATGTGGCCACTACCCGTCGAGTTGGTGACAGTGAGGTTGAGGACGGCAGCGGTGATTCCGTCGGGAATCGAGCCGGTTCCGGCGACCTTGAGACTGACATAGCCGTGCGCAGGGATCTTGCCCTTCTCCTGGCTCATGTCCTGGCCCGTGCCATTGCGTGTGTCCAGAATGCGCAGCGGAGCATGGGCGGTGAAGTCCGTGCCCAGCGTCTTCACGGCCACCTTGTTGAGGGCTTGCGTGTTCGTCTTCGGGTCAGTCACCGTGACGGTGATCGTGTACTCGCCGACCTCGGTGTACGTGTGCTTGCTGATCAGAGGCTCGGCAGCGTTGGCGGTGACCGTGTCCGTGGAGCCGTCGCCCCAGGAGATGCTGACGCCGAGCGGGCCTTCAGTGCCACTGAAGGTGGAATGCACGAGCATTCCGTGCGCGGAGGTGCCCCAGCTGTGCAGCCTGACCGCAAGCTCCTGGTTGTCGGCAGCCGATGCCGCGCGGCTCTGGCCGGACGGCACGGCGCTACGGACGGTGCGGTCCGCGGCGCTGCTGTAGACCTCGGCGCCGGAGGCTTGCGCCGTGCTCGGGTCCATGTCGGGGGTGGCTGCCCTGTGGGGTTCGGGCGCTGCCGGCTGGGCTTGGGCCATGCCGGGGATGAGTCCAACGCCTGCTGCGAGGGCAGCTGCGGCTATGACGAGTCGGCGCTTGGGCACGGTTTCCTACGTCTCTGGTTGTGGGTGTGGACAGGACTGGACGGAGCGGGACCCGCCACCCCATGGGTGGCGGGCCCCGCGTGCCGTTGGCAGGACAACTATGCGGCGGGGCTCACAGGTACCGGTAGAGGCCGCGGTGCCGCTCCCCGCGCAAGCGGGGCTGGACGTGGCGCACTCCCTGGTCTCACCCATCGAGTTGTGGTGCAACGTGCCGCCGGGGTGGCATCCGGGTCAGTTGGCTGCGTAGTGGCCGTAGTAGTCGATGAGTAGGTCGGCGTCTTGCCAGCCCTGGTTCCAGAAAGCGACCATGCCCTTGTCTCCCGGGGTTGTCTGGACCAGGTTCGCCGCCGTCTTGCCGGCGATCCAGTTGAGGGTGGAGGCGACCGGCCGGGCGGGCGGTGTCGCGGTGCCGTTCTCGTACTGTTCGGGTGTGTTCGGGTCCGGGGCCACCGAGAGGAAGCCGACGCCGGTCGTGTTGGTGACCGTGACGTTCACGGCGTGTGCCTCGACGTTGGGGGCGTAGAGAAGGTGCATGTAGTCGCGGGCCGCGAGCGGAGTACCCGTCTTGCGGGTGTCGAGCAAGCGCGATGGGCCGTACCGGCTCGGCACGTACGCGGCCTTGCTGTCGGGCGTATAGAAGCCGTTGACGTCGATGACCACGTCGGTGCCCTGCCAGGAGCCGTTGCGGACCGTGATCCGGCCGTCTGGCCCCACGGGCACGATCACCGAGTTCGCGACCGTCTGACCGGCGGTGAAGTTCAGGTTGGACGCGGTCGGCGCCGCCTGCCCGCTGGGGTGGACGGTCAGATGGCCGGCCTCGCGGGGGTTGGTCACCGTCACGTTGAGCGAAACGGCGGTGGCACCCTTCGGAACGCCGCCCACGCCGGCGACCTGCACGCCGAACGATCCCTGCCCGACGACCTGGCCCTTGGCCGTCCCCTGCCCCTCGCGAGTGTCGACGAAACGGGTCGGTGAGAGGGAGGTGTAGCCGTTGGACGCCGTCTGGGTGAAGTAGCCGGTCACGTCGGCGATGAGGTCGACGGATTCCCAACCCCTGTTGTCCAAGTTCACGTACCCGTCCCGGCCGACCGGCATGATGACCAGGTTCGGAACGGTCTCGCCGGGGGCGTAGTTGATGCTGGACATGTCGGGCCTGTCACGGCCCGTGCCCCAGGCGAGGATGTGGCCGCTGCTGGTGGTGTTGGTGACGGTGAGGTTGAGGACCACCGCGGTGACTCCGTCGGGAATCGAGCCGTTGCCCGTGATCTTGAGGCTGGCCCCGCCGTACGCGGGCACTTTGCCCTGGGCCTGGCCCGTCCCGTTGCGGGTGTCCAGGAGACGCAAGGGGGCGTGCGGGGTGAAGTCCGAGCCCATGGTCTTGACGGTCACTTTGTTGACGGCTTGCGTGTTCGTTGCCGGGTCGGTCGCCGTCACGATGATCGTGTATGCGCCGACCTCGGCGTACGCGTGATCTCTGAACAGAGGCTCGGAGGCGTCGGCCGTGACCGTGTCCGTGGTGCCGTCGCCCCAGGAGATGGTGACGCTGAGGGGGCCCGTTGCGCCGCTGAAAGTGGAGTACGCGACCATCCGGTGTGCGGAGGTGCCCCAGCTCTCCAGCCTGAACGCGAGGTCTTGGCCGTCGGCGGCGGACGCCGCCCGGTTCTGCGCGGACGGCACGGTGCTGCGGACGGTACGGTCCGCGGGGGTGCTGAAGACTTCGGCACCGGAGGCCTCGGCCGTGGCAGGGTCCACGTCGGGAACGGCTGCCTTGTGGGGTTCGGGTGCTACCGGCTGGGCTTGGGCCATGCCGGGGATGAGTCCAACGCCTGCTGCGAGGGCAGCTGCGGCTATGACGAGTCGGGGCTTGGGCACGGGTTCCCTCTGTCGGTGAGTGGTGGGTCGAGAGGGGCCCGCCACCCGGTGCGGGATGGCGGGCCCTTGCTCAGCTGGTGGGGGAGCTACGGGGTGGGCAGGCTGGGTACCGGGACCGGCAGCGGAGCGGTGCCAAGGTGGGGGATGGTCCAGGTCTGGGCGGGGGAGCCGTTGCAGTCGAAGAGCCAGAGCTGGTGGCCTGGGCTGGTGTCGAAGTTGCCCAGGTCGATGCAGCGGCCGGAGACGGGGTTGTAGAGGGCGCCGTTGGCGCGCGGGAGGAAGCGCTGGCTTTCGGAACTCGCATCGCAGGTGCGGAGCTCGATGAGCGTGGTGTTGGCGGTGCCGGCTCCGGCGGCGTTGAGGCACTTGCCGTGGGTCCGGATCGTGCCGTCGTTACGGACCTGGAATTGCTGGGCGTCGGTGCTGTTGCAGGCTGTGATCTGGATCTTGTTGCCGTCGGCGTCCAGGTCCTCGTCGTTGTCGACGCAGTTGGTTGCCGCGGCGGTCAGGGCGATGGGTCCGGCGGCTTCGGGTGCGGTCACGGACGCGGCGTAGGGGTAGGTGGCGACGTTGCTGATTCCGCCGGTGAAGCCACCTGGGGCTTGCGCTCCGTTCGCCTTGAAGTGGCCCATCGCGAGCGGCCCGGTGGGTGCTGGGCTGCCTGAGGCCTTGTGGTGGCCGGTGCCGGCGAGGGTGCCATTGACGTACAGACGCATCAGGCTCGTGTTGGCGTCGTAGACGGCGGTGAGCCGAGTCCATGTGCCCAGGGCAACGCGGGCCGTGCTGTTGATGTCAGTGGTCATGTCGTACGGCCAGTCATCGGATTCGGCATTGGCGAGGGCGAAGCGCCACACGTTGTTGTGGTGGTCGGGGTACAGGAGGAGGGAGCTGAACCGGGAGCCGTCCTGGCTGAGGACGACACTGCCGGTCTGGTCGGCTTTGGCCCATGCGCTGACAGTGAAGCTCTTGAGGGTGTCGATGACGGGGCCCGTGTTGGTGGTGATGGTGGAGCCCGGTCCACTGAACGCGGCGTAGGAGGTGCTGCGGCCGTCGATGGTGCCGTCCAGCCAGGTGATCCCGGCTGCCGTGGCGGGGTAGTTCCCGACAGAGCTGGGCACGGTGGTGCCTGTCGGCTTGGTGAGCGGCCACTGAGCCTTGGGCATGTTGAGATTGCCCAAGGCGATGGACGTCGCGTCGACACCGGTGACGGTGGGGTGCAAGACGGTCTCGCCGTTGGGGGCCGTGCCGGTTCCGTTGAAGGCGACCAGCTGCTGGTTGGTGTCGACGGCCCATAGGTCGGGGAGCCCGTCGCCGGTGAGGTCACCGTCGGAGCCGATCCGAGGGTATGCCTTCGGGTCGATCTTGCCGGAGATCAGTCCAACGGCAGGGTCGGTGAATCCGCTGAGGTCGGTGGCGCTCTTGACGGTGAAGGCGTGCAGGGTGCCGACGTCGGTCTTGGACCGGGCCCACAGCGTGGGGAAGGCCGTGCCCTGGGCGCGGCCGGGTGCGATCAGCTCGTAGCCGTCCCACTTGGTGTCGTTCCCCGAAAGGAGGACAGCCTGGGGTGCCAGGTGATCGCTGGTGCCGGCCGTGGCGAGCCAAAGGCGCCCGCTTTCGACGAACAGCAGGGATGTCTGAGGAAGGGACCCGCCAGACTCGCCGGTGACCCCGCCGAAGGCCGCGATCTGCGTCACCTTCGCCCAGTCGGCGGCTCCGTAGCCATAAGTGGCGCAGGCGATGACCGTTGTCCTGTCGGACTTCAGACAGGTGGCGGGCTTGGTGATCTTCGTGGGTGCTTGCCCGTCGAACGCGCCTCCGTTCTCGTCATTGGCGTAGACGTACAGGTAGGGGCTGCCGGGCTGATGGGCGAAGAGGTCGTCGACGGTCTTGCGGCCGAGGCTGCCGCGGTGACTGATCTGGATCCCGTTCCAGTTTCCGGAGTTGCCGGCCGCCGTGACCATCCTGGCGCGGGGCGCGCCGTACGGGTCTTCACCACCGCCGATCTTGCGCAGGTCGCCCGCCGTGTCGGGCAGCAGGAGGTCGGGCTTCTTGTCTCCGGTGATGTCGCCGAAGACGGCCGTGCCTGCGTCCGGGTTGGAGGGCGCGTAGTAGCTGTAGGCGAAGGGCTGGGACATGTTGCCCGCGGTGTCCTGCGTCTGCAGGTACACGAAGTTGGTGCCCCAATGCGGCGGCCGGATGCTGATGGTTGCCTTGCCGCCGGTCAGCTTGACGATGCCAGGCCCGGAGTCGGTGCACTTCCATCCGGTGGCGGCCGCCTTGACCGGGTCGGTGGTCCAGCGGGCGCAGGCCAGGCCCGAGCTGCGGCCGCCGCCCACGGGGGTGGGGTCGGTGCCGGTGAGGGTGAAGGTGCCGTCTTGGCCGGCGTACTTGGGGTGGGCGCCGATGGTGCCGGAGGCGGGGAAGTCGGTGGAGGTGACGGTGGCGGTCGGCGGGGTGCGGTCGACGCGGAAGAAACACATCTCGGTGGGGCTGCTGGTGAGGGTGCCATCCGTGGCGCGGGCCTGCCAGCCGTACTGGTGGCCGTCGGTCAGGCCGCCGATATCGACGGTGACGGCGCCGTAGCTGCTGTTCCAGCCCGCGTCGGCGTACATGGTCTTGCCGCCGTCGTCGTCGTCCCAGTACTGGAACCCCGTGTAGAGCTGCAGGCCGGTGGCCGAGTAGGTGGAGGTGGTGAGGGTGATGTTGTTGTTGGCGCCGACCCAGCCGGGGTTGTCCCAGGGGTTGGCGGTGCCGGGGGTACGGCACTCCGCGTAGGCGGCGGTGTCCGCGAAACCGGGAGTGGGGCTGGTGCGGGGCCACCAGACGGTGGGGGTGATGCCGTACTCGACGACGATGTGCGGCGTGTTGCTGAAGCGCTGGCGGTAGAGCTTCTCGTACTCGTTGTCCGGGGCCAGGCCGAGTGTCACCGTGGGCCACTTGTTGGCGACCGCGGTCTTCACCAGGTTCTTGACGTCGAACTGGATGTCACCCGACCCCGACATGTTGATGCCGGCGACCTTGCTGCAGCTGGCGCCCATGTGCGCGTTGTTGGCGCAGGGCTGCTGGCGCCAGGTGGTGGGGTTGCTGATGTAGCCGGTGGAGTACAAGCCCATCGGGGTGACGGTGCTCGGGCTGGAGGAGGAGACGACGGTCGCGTAGAACGTCGCGTTGAAGACCTCGGCCCCGTGCAGCCGGGAGTCCATGCCGATCTGGAAATAGGCCCGGGTGCGGCCGATGCCCTCGCAGGGCGGATTGCCCATCCGGTAGCCGCAGTACCCGGTGGCGGGCTTGTCCTGCCCGTACTGGGTTCCGTTGTACCCGTTGGTGTCCTCGTACGCCTCCTGGACCTGGGCCCAGGCCTGGTTGGCGTTGTCGATCGGCGGGTTCCAGCCAGGGTCGATGTACCAGGGACCGGTCCCCTCGCCGAGGAGAGCGGCGTCGGGGACGAGCTGGATGCCCTGGGCATCGACGGTCGTGCCGATCTTCTTCACCGCGGCGCCGCTGCCGGGTCCGTCGGTGCTCGACGGCACCGAGGTGTCCTGGGCCGGAGCCGACTGCTTGGCGAGGGCGCCTGCCGACTTCGAGGGGGCGGCGGGAGCCGCGCTGCCGGCCGAGTCCCACATGAACGGGGTGGGGGCGGAGAAGCGGGTCGTGCCCTGGTCGTCGATGGCTTTGAGGTTCCCGGCGCCGTCCGCGCTCACGGTGAGACCGTCGGTCTCGACGGCGAGCTGGAGCTTCTTGAGAGCGGGGCTGGCGGCGGCTTCGGCCGTGCGCACGATGAGCACCTGGCGCCAGCCGCCGAGCGTGTTGGCGCTGAGCTCGAGGTCCACGCCGGGCAGGACGGACGAGTACAGGGCGCTGTCACCGTTCAGCGTGGGCTTCGGCAGCGGGAAGGGAGCTTTGAGGGCCAGCTTCTTGCCGTCGGCGGTGGTCATGGTGGCCATCGGGCCGGTGCCGCCGCCGGACAGGGTGAGCTTCGAGGGGACCGCCGTCGGGCTCACGGTGCCGTCGGCGTTGGCGCGCAGCGTGGCATCGACGGGCCGCCACGTACCGGAGGTGTTCTTGACCCTTTGAGGCACCGGGGTGGTGTCCGTCGAAAGCGTCCCACTCGGTGTGGCGAAGGTCTGCGAGGTCGCGGTGGTCAGGTGGTCGACGATGACCGGCTTGCCACTGCTCTTGGCCTGGTCCTTCGCAGTGTCGATCGCGGCTGCCTCGACTGACGGAGGCCGGGAAGTGGGTGCGGGCCATGTGCTGTTGGCCGGGCCGTGGCCGCGGGAGTCCTCGGCGGAGGCGGGCGGTGCGGCGATCAGGCCGGCTCCGAGTGACAGGACGGCCGCACCGGCGACCGGGAGCATGGCGACGCCCGACGACCGCTGGCTGTGGCCAGCCGGTCTCGGTTTCCGCGCGGTAAGGAAAGGCAGTCTCACGTTAGGTTCCCCCCTGAGCTGTGAGACGGACACAAGTCAGCCGCACGATTCCTTCACGCCTGCAATCTTGTCAACGGTTTGTTGCGCGTCCGCGCCCGTTTTGCACGTGGATCGACCCACCCGCCCCCTGAGTGACGTGAGTCACTGGAGCGGAATGTGAGGCTCCTCTGAAGATTCGAACGAACTCTACGTAGGGTGCGCTTGATCTGGGCCCTGACGGCCTGGTGTTTTGTGCTGCGCGTGTCCTGTGGGGGGATCCGGTTGTCTCGTCGAAGTCCTGTTTTCGTGCGCTCGCGCGCCGCTCGTTCGCGTGTCGCGATCGTCTCGGTGCTCGCGGTGCTCTTCTCCGGCCTGGGGGCACCCCTGGTCACGGCCGCCGACAAACCGCCAAAGGTCTGGGCGCCTCCCAACACTCCGCTTCCAGAGACCAAGGCCGTCAAGGGCTCGGATGCGAAGCCCGGGGAAACCCAGGCGCCGAAGAGTGGCAAGTGGACTCCCGAATCGAACGGGAAGGTCCCCTCCGGTGTGGCGACCGTGCCCGTGGGTGGTGAAAACGCCCACCGCACCGTCGCCGACGCGGCCTCGGTTCAGGCCGGCTCGCTTCCTGTCTGGATCGCACCCGTGAATGGCGCAAACTCGTCGGTCGCAGGTGGAGGGGCGAGCAGCCTCAAGGTCGAGGTGAAGGACAAGGCCAAGACCCGGGCCGCCGGAGTGAACGGTGCCCTCATCGCTCTCACCGGAGCCGCAGGCGCCCCAACCGCCGACAAGGTCGAGGTCGGTGTCGACATCTCGGCATGGGCCAAAAACGGTGCCGCGAACTGGGCGGCCCGCGCCCGTCTGGTCCAGCTGCCCGCATGCGCCCTGACCACTCCGGGCGCGCCCGGCTGCACCACCCGTACGCCGGTGGCCTCGCACCGGGATGCCGCCGGCCGCCTGGTGGCGGAGGTCGAGGTATCGAAGAGGGCCGCGGCTGCGGCTTCCGTGCTGATGCCGAAGCCCGACGCGAAGTCCGCTTCCAAACAGGCCCCGCAGGTCCTCGCCGCAGACGGCATCGTCCTGGGCGTGGAGCCGGGCCCGTCCAGCAACCTGGGCGACTACTCAGCCACACCGCTGCTTCCGTCGGCTTCGTGGCAGGCGGGGGCGAACGCGGCGAACTTCACGTACGGCTACACGGCCGAGGTTCCCTCGGCGATCGCCGGGGCGGCGCCGAGCGTCGTCCTCGGCTACGACTCGTCCTCGATCGACGGCCGTACCGCGTCGACGAACGCCCAGTCCGGTCCCATCGGTGAGGGCTGGGACTGGCACCCGGGCTCGATCTCCCGCTCGTACAAGGGATGCAAGGACGCGGGTATCGCCAAGTCGGGTGACGAGTGCTGGGCGGGCGACATCCTGTCGCTGTCCCTGGCCGGCCACGCCGGGCAGATCGTCCGTGACGACGCCACCTGCGTGTACCGCCTCCAGGGCGATGACGGTACGAAGATCGAGCGCCTGACCGGCCAGCGCAACGCGGCCTGGAAGGGCGAGGGCTTCAAGGTCACCACGACCGACGGCACCCAGTACTACTTCGGCTCCAACCGCCTGCCCGGCGGCGACGGCACCGACCCGGAGGCCAAGTCCGTCTCCACCGTCCCGGTTTACTTCAACAGCGGCCAGGACAAGTGCCTGGGCGCGGAAACCCCGGCCAACGGCACCTGGCAGCAGCTGGGCTGGCAGTGGAACCTCGACTACGTCGTCGACCCGCACCAGAACCTGATCTCCTACCGCTACGAGCAGGAGGACAACTACTACGGGCGCGGCGGCGGCCAGAACAACGGCACCGGCAGCCCCACCCTCTACCAGCGCGCCTCCTACCCGACCTGGATCGGCTACGGCCAGCGCCTGCCCGACCAGATCACCGCCAAGGGCAAGGCCAACACCGCCGCCCAGGTCCTGCTGACCATCGACGAGCGTTGCTTCGAGACGGGCGACGCCTGCGACCCCACCAAGCGCAAGGCGAACCCTGGTGCTTGGGGCGACACCCCGGTTGACCAGGAGTGCGCGAAGGAGGGCCAGTGCCTGAACCTGTCGCCCACGTACTTCTCCACCAAGCGCATCAGGGCCATCGACACCCAGGTTCTTGGCACCGGCGGCTACCGCAACATCGACTCCTACGTGCTCAATCAGCGCTTCCAGCCCTCCGGTGACGGCACCGCGCCGACCCTGTGGCTCGAGTCCATCCAGCGCACCGCGACCAACGCCCGGACCCAGCAGAAGGTACCGCCGGTCTCCTTCGTGCCGCTGCAGATTCCCAACCGTGTCGATGGCGTGGTCAAGCGCCCCAATGGCACTGAGGCCGGTACTTCGAAGTTCCACCGGCCGCGCATTCAGACGATTGACACCGAGACCGGTGGTCAGATCAACGTCGTCTACAAGGCTCCCGAGTGCTCGCGTGTCAGCGGCACCATGCCGGCTGCCGCGGACAGCAACACGATGGCCTGCATGCCGGTCAAGTGGTACCTGCCGGATCAGTCCTTCCCCGATCCGGTCGACGACTGGTTCCACAAGATCGTCGTCCAGTCCGTCACCCAACAGGACAAGGTCGGCGGCCAGGTCAGCGTCGTCACGGACTACGAGTACGGCGGCGGCATCGCCTGGCACCGCAACGACTCCGAGTTCACCGACCCCAAGATGCGCACCTGGGACCAGTTCCGCGGCTACGCCACCGTCACCACCCGCACCGGCAGCGGCAACAGCGCCGAGGCCCCGCGCACCAAGTCGGTGGCGACCTTCCTGCGGGGCATGGACGGCGACGTCCTCGCCAACGGCAGCAAGCGCAGCGTGAACGTCCCCGACGCGCACGGCGGCACCATCAAGGACCAGGAGCAGTTCTCCGGCTTCGTCCGCCAGACCCAGACCTTCGGCCGCGACGGCGGCACCGTCATCGCCGACGAGGTCTCCAACCCCCTCCTCGGCGACAAAGCCACCGCGACCCGCGCCCAGTCCGGCGGCATGCCGGAAATCACCGCGTGGGTGATGAACACGGACAAGGTCACCAGCCGCGCCAAGCTCGCCGACGGCACCTGGCGCACCAGCGAGCGCACCTCCACCTACGACAAGACTCCCTTCTCGCGCCCACTCCAGGTCGACGACAAGAGCGACCTGTCCCGCCCCGACCAGCGCCTGTGCACCACCTTCACCTACGCCGACGGACCCACCGGCGCACTCACCCAACTCGCCTCGCGCACCCTGGTCCTCAAGGGCAGCGCCGGCTGCGCGCAGACACCGAACGCGGCGAACACGGTCGGCGACACCCGCGCCTACTTCGACAGCAAGCCGCTCGGTCAGGCCGGCACCACGGCCGACCAGACGGGCACCGAGGTCCTCGAGAAGTACGACGCCACGGACAACCCCGTGTACCGCCTCAACGTCACTTCCACCTACGACGTCTACGGCCGCGTCAGCACCACCACCAACAAGGTCCGCAAGGACGCCGCCCACCCGGACGGCGCGGTCACCAAGACCGAGTACAAGGCCCTGCCCAACGCTCTGCCGTACGAAGTGATCCACACCAACCCGCTGGGCTGGAAGACCACCACCACGCTCGACACCGGCCGCGCCATGCCGCTGAAGACGGTGGACGAGAACGGCCACGTGGCCGAACAGACCTACGATGCACTGGGTCGAGTCACCGCCGTCTGGCAGCCGGGTCAGGACCGGGCCGCCAATGACCCCCCAGTCCGCAAGTTCTCCTACTTCACCAGTGAAGAGCGGACGGTGCCGACGACCGTTCTGAGCCAGACGCTCATGAACGACGACTCGTACATCTCCAGCTACACCATTTACGACGGCCTTGGCCGCATCCGCCAGACCCAGGCCCACACCCCGTCCGGTGCCTACGGCCGGATGATCACCGATGCGCTGTTCGACTCGCACGGCTGGCAGGTCAAGACCAGCACCCCGTACTACAACGACCAGGCCGCCCCCGGCGGCGCCCTGTTCCTGCCCAACGGGGGCGTTACCCCCGACAACCACATCCCCGCCCAGACCGTCTCCGTCTTCGACGGCCTCGGCCGCCCCACCGCCTCGGTCTTCCAGTCCTTCGGCGTCGAGCAGTGGCGCTCGAAGACCGAGTACCCGGGGGCGGACGAGGTCCGCACCACCCCGCCGACCGGCGGCTACGCCACGGCCAGCATCAGCAACGGCACCACCTCGGTCCTGCGTCAGTACAAGACCAACACCCCGACCGGCACCGACTACGACGAGACGACCTACGAGTCGAACACGCAGGGCCAGGAGTTGCGCCGCAAGGACTCCGCGGGCAACGAGTGGACCTTCGCCTACGACCTCCTGGGCCGCACGGTGAAGACCACCGACCCGGACTCGGGTACCGCAACCACGGTCTACGACGACAGCAAGAACCTCGTCACCGTCACCGACGCCCGAGGCAAGAGCGCCACCACCGTCACTGACATCCTCGGCCGCACCACCGCGACCTACGAGGGCACGGCCGTCGACCCGGCCAAGCAGGTCGGCGCCTTCACCTACGACACCAAGGCCCTCGGCAAGCCGGCCACCACCACCCGCTTCACCGGCGGCGCCTCCGGCAACGCTTACGTCTCCGAGATCACCGGCTACGACAGCGGCTACCGCCCTCTCGGCACCAAGGTCACCATCCCCGCAAATCTCCCCGTGGCTGAGAAGCAACTCGCTGGCACGTACGAAACCAAGAACACCTACGACAAGTACGGCCAGCTGAGGACCACCCAGCTGCCAGCCATTCCGGCTGCCGGACTTGCCGCGGAGACCCTCACCTACAACAGCAACATCGCCGGCAGCTTCACCTCCCTCGACAGCACTATCGGCTCGCAGATCACGCCCTACGTCGCCGCCATGCGGTATGACCCCTACGGCCGTGCCATCCGCACCACCATCGGCGACACCGGCAAGCAGATCGTCTCTACCATTGACTACGACCTGGCGACCGGCCGACCGGTCCGCTCCACCCTGGACAAGCAGACGGCGACGCGAGCCAGCGTCGATGTCCTCGACTACACCTACAACCGCGTGGGCCAGCTGACCTCGATCAGCAACACGCAGGACGGCGCCGCCCGCGACCTGCAGTGTTTCACCACCGACTATCTCGGCCGCCTCACCCAGGCCTGGACCGACACCGGGACCACCACGACCGCCCCGCAGCCCAGCGTCCGCGGTATCGGCGGCTGCACCAACGCCACCGGCCCCAAACTCGACGTCACCGGCAAGCCGAGCGTGGGCGGACCTGCCCCGTACTGGCAGCAGTACGAGTATGACAAGATCGGTAACCGCACCAAGCTGGTCAAGAAGGACGTCACCGGCAACACCGCCAAGGACGCGACGGTCACCCAGACCTTCGGCACCGGCCCCAACACCGGCACCGGAACGGGCGGCCCGCACGCCCTGATGAAGTCCACCGAAACCACCGGCACCACCAGCCCCAAGGTGACCTCGTACACCTACGACGCCACCGGCAACACCACCTCGATCACCAGCACCCCGGGCACCAAGACCCTGACCTGGAATGACCAGGGCAAGCTCGACAAGATCACCGGTACCGGCGAGAGCGCCGGTACCAGCTACCTCTACGACACCGGCGGCAACCAGCTCATCCGCCGCGACCCCGGCAAGACCACGCTGAACCTCGGCACCGACCAGATCACCCTGGACACCGCCACCAGCAAGATCTCCAACGTCCGCACCTACGGCGCCCCCGGCGGCCTGTCCATCACCCGCACCACCACCGCTGGCACCTCCAACCTCACCTACCAGTCCTCGGACCACCACGGCACCAACGGCGTCCAGTTCAACGCCACCGACCTCGCCCAGGCCCGCCGCCCCGCCGACCCCTTCGGCAACGAACGCGGCACCCAGCCCGCCCCCGGCACATGGGCCGGCGACAAGGGCTTCGTCGGCGGCACCAAGGAACAGGCCACCGGCTTCACCCTCCTCGGCGCCCGCGAATACGACCCCACCACCGGCCGCTTCATCAGCCCCGACCCCATCATCGACCCGGGCGACCCACAGCAATGGAACGCCTACGCGTATGCACACAATCACCCGATCGACAATTCCGACCCGAGTGGCCTCAAGGACGACAACTGCGCGCACTACAGCAACTGCAAGGCCAACGGTGGAACCATCGATGAACCGAACGAGCCAGACGACCCGGGAGGGGATGGCGGTCCCGGTTCGACTGAAACGACTGAGCTGAACAGCGCCAACAACGAAGTTACCAAGCTCAAGAAGAAGCGCGATGAGCTGAAGCACGCCGTTGTCGACCTGGTCATGGACCTGATCGGCTACAACGACGCCCGAGACTGCTTCACCAAGGGCGACGTAATGGCCTGCATCAACACGGCCCTCAACTCGGTTCCCTGGGGCAAGCTCTTCAAGGCCATCAAGATCGGCATTAAAGCCTTCAAGATCTATAAGGAGATCAACAAGACCTACGATGCCCTCAACGCCGCCGAACGCAGAGCGTCCCAGGCGATGGAGGCGTACACCAAGGCTAAGAAGGCAGACTCCGAAGCGGCCGAAGCGGCATCCAAAGCAGCCAAATCAGGCGACACCAAAGCCTCAAAGGAATCAGCCAGCGACAGCGCCGGCTCAGAGTCCAAAGCAGGCAAGGGCGAAGCCGACGCGGAAGCCAAGGGCAGCGGCTCTGACTCCAGGAGCAGCTCCGGCAGCTGTGACGTAAAGACCAACAGCTTCCCCACGGGCACCAAGGTCCAGATGGCCGACGGCACCACCAAGGCCATCGAGGACATCCGGGTCGGCGACACCGTGATGGCCACCGACCCGCAGACCGGCGAAACCCGCCCGAAGCGGGTCACCGCGACCATCACCACCCCCGACGACAAGGATTTCACCGACCTCACCCTCACCGACGACGCGAGCCCCCGCGGCCCGCCCGTCGCCATCACCTCCACCTCTCACCACCCATACTGGAGCGAAACCCGCCACCAGTGGACCGACGCCGGCGACCTCACCCCCGGCGAACAACTCCGCCAGCCCGACGGCACCACCCTCACCGTCCAGACCACGCGCGACTACCCGTACGCGGTCACTACGCACAACCTCACCGTCGACGACTTCCACACGTACTATGTGCTGGCAGGCGCGACTCCGGTCCTCGTCCATAATTGTGGTGGTACTGCCACCGTTTCGTATGACCCCGACATGGGGCCAACCGGGCACGCCATAATTCGAATCGATATGGCCGACGGTCGATCGCAGATTACCGAGCAGGTAATTAATGGAATTCCCGCCAGGCCGGGCCAGTACAACGGGCTCCCGACCACAGGTGCGGAGGCATTCCCCGGAGACCTCGGCCCTAACACGAGGAGCCTCACTTTCGACTTGCCGAACGCAGAGGATGCCTACGGGGCTCAAGGGAGGACCATTGATGCGGACCTCGGAGCGTACGACGGGATGGACAATAGCTGCGTGACCTATTGCGTTGACATCCTGCGGGCTGGTGGAGTCAACCTCCCGGAAGGGCGTCGCGGGATGGCTGTACTACGAGGAAGGATGAACAGAGGGTGAGTCCAGCAGGTGGCCCGTCCGAGTACATCAAGGTCTTGGCTGAGATTATCTCCAGCCCGAGAGTCGGCGGATTGCATCTTCGTCGAGTGGGTGAACTTCTCGTCGCACGCGAAGAATTGAATGAGCGGTTCCTGGATGCCGACAGGCGAAAATTCTCTGATGTCGAATTCGATGACATCGTGATCAAGTCGTCAGAGCTTGATGACGAATATGTTCGAGTTTGGCGAGCCTGTGAAGAGGCAACTCGGGAATGGCGCCACTCTGAAGGTCTGGCGGAATTGGCCGTCGCGCTGAAGCAGGCCGCCGATTACTATCGTGGTGTTGCATCCGCCGCCTGATGCTGAACAGAACGAAAATTGAGCGGCCCCACCAGGTTCATTTTGCTGGGGCCGCTCGCGTGCGCTGTGGGTGCCTGACGGCAGTAGTTGACGGCAACGTCAGCGGACGGGCGCTGCACACAGCGGCGGTTCGCCGCGGTCGCCGGGCTGTCTGGTGGCGTCGTCGGACCCTTGGAGAGCACGGCCCAAGAGGTCGATGGCGTCGCGCTGGAGTCAGAGTCGGACGTGGGCGTAGACGGTGGCGGTTACGCCGATGTGCGCGTGGCCGAGGAGTTCTTTGATCACGACGAGTTCGACGCCTTGCTCCAGGAGGAGGGTGGCGGTTGAGTGCCTGAGGTCGTGGAAGCGGATGCGGCGGAGCCCGGCCCGATCGAGGAGGGCGCGGAAGCTGCGATTGAGGTTCGCGGGATCGATCGGCCCTCCTGCCGGCGTGCTGAAGACGAGGCCGTTGTCCCTCCAGTCCTCCGCTGCGGCCTCTCGTTCTCCTTCCTGTACCTCACGGTGTGCCTTGAATGAGTGGATGCACTCGCTGGGGAGGGCGATGCGCCGTTCCGATGCGCGGGTCTTGGTAGGCAGGGCGGTCAGCCCGCCGGTCTGGGTGCGCTGGAGGGTGCGGCGAATGCTGGCAGTGCCGTTATGAACGTCGAGATCTTCCCACTGGAGACCGAGGAGTTCGCCCTTGCGGAGGCCAGTGCGGAGGGCGAGTTCGTACAGCGCGAACAGGCGGTCATCGCGGGCGGCAGCGAGGAACTGGCGGGCTTCATCTGCCGTGAGTGGTTCGAATCGACGGGGGCGCGGTGTACCGGTGCGGACGTTGCGGGCCACGTCGCGTGTGATCTCCTCCTCGAGGACGGCGTGTTCCAGGGCGGACTTGAGGACGGAGTGGATGTACGCCAGCGTCAGCGGGGAGAGCCGATTGGAGCAGCACGCTCCGGCGGCGCAGCATCGGGGCTGGTCGCGGCGGGCGTCGATGCTGCGGGCGCAGCACTGGCAGGTGGTGCGGAGCTGGTTGAGCCAGGTGCGGACGTCCTTGGCGCTGAGTTTGGTGAGCTTCTTCTTGCCCAGGCCGGGGATGAGTTGCTGGTTGACGCAGGTGGTGTAGCGGGTGTGGGTGTTCTCGCGGAGCTGGTGGATGGCGACGGCCTCCAGCCAGTACGTCAGGTAGGCGCTGACGCTGCCCTGCGCGGACGGAACGGCAACGCCACGGTTGCTGGGTCACGTTCTCCAGGCTGCCGACGGTGACAGGGACCTGGCGCTGCGCGTCTGGCAACAGACCTCTCTCCCGGAACGCGGCCCGGTGACCGCAGCCCAGCTGGGCAGTGCTCTTGCCGGCGTGCATGCGGCAGGGCGAGGCTGACCCCTGTCGGCTGTGCCGCAACCGGCGAAACTGCTACAGGCTGGATTGCCGGCTGCATGGGGCACCGGGTCATCCACACTGCTTCCCGCCGCCTGCGGGGATGGACCTCCGCCGTACTGGGAGCGGGAGGTTGACGTGTGCTGCTGCTCCCCGCGCATGCGGGGATGGCCCAGGCAGAGTTCTGGGAATTCAGCTCGGGGCACGCACGCCGGCATCGGCGGCGGCGCTGGTGGTTTGCGGGTCGGTGCGGTGACCCGACCAGGGGCCTGAGGACAGGGCAAGGCACAGACCGGCCCCATGCGTGGATTCTCCGCCCGGGAAGGCGTTCGGTCCGTAAGCTTTTGGGATGCGGGACGATGCGGTCGTCGGTCTGGTGCCGGCTTGGACTCGGCAGGAGTCGCTGGCGTACCTGGCACCGGTGACCAAAATTGTGGAACTTCGCGACGCGGACGCACTGGCCGCCGAACTCGCGGATTCGCCTCTCGCCCTCCGGCTGGCCCGGGCCTGCCTGGAACGGCACTCGCTTTCCCTCGGTGACTATCTCCGGCGGGTGCGCAAGGGCCTGAAGCGTCCGAACCGCCTCCTGACCGGGATCGTCTACCGCGACCGCGCGACCAGAGCCGTGATGCGTGCGGCCGTACCCGCCCAGGTGACGCCGGTGGCGGCGGCACTGTCGGCCATGAAGGGCGAGCTGCGGTCCCGGCCCGGCGCGTATGAACTGATGAGCCTGCTGGCGTTCCTCGCCCCCGCGCGGCTCGACCTGCGGCTGCTGTTCGGCCACGACGGGGACCTGGGCTTTCTGCCGCCACCGCTCCGCGATCCGGAGGTGCGGGCCGCGGCCGGCGCCACCCTGGCCGAGTACGGGCTGATCAAGATTGCGCCGGACGGGTCCGAGCTCAGAATGCACTCCGTGGTGCAGGCCGCGGCCCGGACTCTGGTGGTGAGGCCCTACTGGGCCAGTGCGGCACTGCTCCTGTGCGCCGAGGCACTCAACGAGACGGGCCTCCCCGCCGACGCCGACCGGCTCGCGAGCCACGCCGAGCACGCGGTCGCGTACGTGCGCGAGATGGAAAGGCTCCAGCCGCTCTGCGCCCGGGTTCTGCGGGACCTGGGCATGACCGCGGGCAGGCGGGGCCGGACCGAGCAGGCGAAACGGCTGCTGAAGGACTCCCTGGAGATCCATCTCGCGATCCGGCGCGGCGACCCTGCCGACCTGGCCGAGGCGTACTACCAGTACGGCCACGCTCTCTCGGAGAACGGCGACCTGGCCGGGGGACGTGCCCAGATCGACCAGGCGATCGCCCTGGCGACGGCCGTCCGCGGACCAGACCACCCGGAAGTCGCGCGGTACAGGCACAACCTGTCGACGGTCCTCCGCAAGCTCGGTGAACCTGCGGCCGCCAAGGCGGAGTTGCAGGCCGCCTTGGAGATCGGGGAGAGGCGCCTTGAAGCGGGCAGCCCGGACCTCGCGGTCGGCCACCAGTCGTTGGGTCTGTTCCTCCACGAGGAAGGAGATCTGCAAGGCGCCCGGCGCGAAATGGAACAGGCCCTGGCCCAGCTGCTGGCCTCGGTGGGGGAGAACGACTACAGGGTGACCGCCTGCCGGTCCACGCTCTCCCGGGTGCTGCGCGATCTGGGTGAGCTCGAGGAGGCCCGGAACCAGCTGGCCGCGGCGGTGGCCGCAGGAGAGGCCATCGACGGCCCGGCTCATCCCCATGTGCTCGCGGACCGCGGGGACCTGGAACGGGTCGAGCGCGAGCTCGGCGGGAACGCCGAAGAGGAGGAGCCGGCTGCGGTCGTGGAGACGACACCCTTCCCTCCGCTGGATCCGTCCCATCTGATCCTCTCAGCGGACGGCGTCTTGGATGCCGCCGCCCCGGTGGAATGGACGTGGAAGCTGACACGGACCGACGGAACCGTGCTCACGGAGCACGAGGTGCGGCTCGACCCGGCGGACGCGTCCTTCGCCGCCTTCTCCGACCTGCACACCTGGCTGCGCTGGCGGACCTCACCCGACCGGCGCCGCAGCGACGAGCTCAGGCTGATGGACGGGCTCGGCCGGTGGACCGGGGCGGAGGTCCTCGGCCCCGTCGGCACGATCCTCGGCGAGGACCGCGCCGAACCCGCCGTCGTGCGCGTCCAGGTGCCCGAGGGCGCCTCCTGGCTCCTGGACAGACCATGGGAGCTGGCCCATATCGGCGACGGCGTCCGACTCGCGGAACGACCGGTGAGCTTGGTCTTCGAAACCGTGGCGGCCGCGGCGGCCACGGCGACCGCGGCGGACAAGGAGATGCCGTCGACGGCCCTGCGGATCCTCGCGGTGTTCAGCCTGCTGTCCGACGCCGACGCGCTGGCGCTGCGCCGCGAGCTGATGACCCTCGAGCGGATCGTCAAAGAGGTCTCGGACGGCGGCCGTGCCATCGAGCTGCACGTCCTGCACTACGGAGTCACGCGCGACCGCCTGCGAGAACGGCTCCCCGACCCCGAAGGCTGGGACATCGTGCACCTGGCCGGGCACGGACGCCCCGGAGAGCTGTTCACCGACGACGGCCACGGGCGGAGCGAGACCGTGACGGCCGACGAGATCACCGGGATGCTGAATCCGTCGGCACGGCGACTGAAGCTGATGGTGCTGTCATGGTGCGGTTCCGGCGCGGGCGCCACAGCCGACTGGGACGACGAGGAGGACGTCGAGCCGACGCCGGCCCCGGCGCTGCCGATCCGGCTGGCCTCGGCGATGAACTGTGCGGTCCTGGCCATGCGCTATCCCCTCGCCGACGAGTTCGCCGTCGAGTTCACCCGGGAGTTCTATCTGCGCCTGCTGTCCGGCGACGCAGCGTCCACCGCAGTCCGGGAGGCGATGGCCGACGTGAGGCGGCGGAGCGACGCTGCGGGACGGGCCTGGCGTCCGCTGTGGTCGGCGACACCGGTTCTGCTCAGCGCAGGAACGGCCGATCTGATGCCTATCACACCCCCGCCCGGCCCGAGGCGGAGCCAGCCCGGCGTTTCAGGCGAACTCCCTGAGCGGCCGGAGGTGTTCGTCGGCCGGGCCGCGCAGGTCAGCAGTCTGGCGGCGGTCGGCCCGGTGCTGCTGACCGGGATGCCGGGCATCGGCAAGACCACGACCGCCCTGGAGTTCGCACACGCCTTCGCCGACACCTACGACCGCATCCTCTGGTGCGAAGGAGCGGTCCCCGAAACCACCGGCGCGCTCGACGAGCGGACGCTGATCGTCATGGACGGCATGGACGACGCCTGGCGCGACGACCGGTGGCGGGAGTACGCGGAACGCACCGGCGGGCCCAAGGTCGTGTTCACCTCGCGGCTCGTCCCGGCGGATCCGCCCCCGAACCTGAAGATCGAGCCGGTCCACCCGCTTTCACCGGTGGACTGCGTGCTGCTCGCCCGCGAAGTCCCCGGAGCGGACGCCTCGCTGGCGCGCGGCGGTGAGGGGCACCCCCTGCTGCTGGCCGGGCAGACTGGTCACAGAACCCTGATCGCCGCTTGGGTGGAGGACGCGGCCGCCTCCCTGCCGCAGGAGGCCCGAATCCTGTTCCGGTTCCTGTGCGCGCTGGAGGATGCGGACCGCGAGGCAGGGCCCATCGTCAACTCGATCTGGGAGGACGTGTGGGGGGCGTTCGGCGGGGAGGGCGAGGCGCCCGCCCTGGACCCCGTGCTCGCTGCCCTGACCCGCTCCGGCCTGGCGGAGGTCGTCCGCGATCCGGCGATCGAGAACGCCGTCCGCTCCGTCCTGATGCATCCGATTACGGTCGAGGCAGGCCGCGGCCTGCTCACCGGCGAGGAGTACGAAGCGGTGACTGGTGTGGTCGCCGCTTTCTGGTGGTTCTGCATCCAGCAGAGCCGCCGCGAAGAGAACAGCCGCATGGTCGTCTTCTACGCCGGCCGTGCCGTCCCGTACCTGCTGGCCCTCGAGCGCCCACGCGAAGCGCTCGCGGTGCTCAGCATGATCACGGGGCGTGACATGTCGGCCGAGACGGTCAGCGCCGTCCAGGTGTGGCTCGCCGACGTGGACGAGCTCGCCCGGGGCACCGATGTAGAGCCGGACGTAGACAAGCTGCGGACCGATCTGCTGGTCCGCAGCCGGAACGTCTCGATCGAGGCCGAGCTGCGGGCGTCCCTCGACAACGCGGTCGGGGCCGGGGACCACCAGGCCGCGGCGCTCACCAGCGGCCAGCTGGTCAATGTGCTGATCTTGACGGGCCGCGCGGAGGAGGCCCTGGAAGTCGCCGAACGGGGGGAGGAGCACGCACGTCGCGCGGGGCGGGATCCGTGGCGGCGGCTGACCGCCCAGCTGCAGGTCGTGCAGGCCCTGGTGGCCGCGGGACGCTACGAGGAGGCCCTTCCGCACGTGCGGCGGCTGTCGCGCCGACTCGGCAAGCTGGGCGCGGACGAGTCCGGGGTACACGACCGGTGGCACGTTTCGGAGGTCCTGCTCAACGCGGGCGTGCGGGCGGCGATGAAGCTCCGCCGGTGGGAGGAGGCCCTGGAGTTCGGCGACGGCATCGTCATGAGCATGGCGCAGCGCGGTGCACCGGAACTGGAGATCGCCCAAGCGGAGTACAACAACGCGTTCCTGCTGCGCGAGTTCGGCCAGCCGGCCCGTGCCCGCGAGGTCCTGCGCCGCTGCCAGGCCGTCTTCGAGAAGGAGCGGGACCTGGCGCAGCTCGCCGGCGTCCGGCAGTCGCTGGCCGAGCTCGAGGTGCGCGAGGGCCGGTACACCGAGGCGGCCGAGCTGCTCCGGGACGCCCTGCGCCTGCTCTACAGCGCCCGCGACACTCCCGACCCGGCTGCGATCAGGGACACCCACGCGACCCTGGCGGCGCATCTGACGAACGGCGGTGCGATCGGCGCCGAGGCGTTCCACCAGCTGCTCGCCGTATCGATCATCGACCGGCTGACCGGCTCGTCCAGGCTCGAGGAGACCATCGACCGGCTGCGCTGGGTGGCGACCCGCTACGACGACCTTCCCGGCTCGCTCGACGATCTCATCGAGGCGGTCGACGCCGTGCCGGGAGTGCGCTTCGCGGCGCTGCTCGCCGTGCTGCCCGGCGGCAGGCCCGCCGCCGAGCACGTCCTGGCAGAACTTCGCCCGGTGGTGCGCCACGCGACTGAGGCCCTGATGTTCGACCTCTTCGAAACGGCCGGGCTCCCAGTGGACACCGTCGACCTGAATGCCGTCCCGGAGGAGCGAGGGCTAGGCGGACGCCTCGTCGACCGGTTCGGCCCCCTCGTCCGGAGGCGACGGCGGAGGCGGAGGCGGTGACCGTCGGGCCGGGCGCTTGGGCGGCAGCGGCTTACGCATCGGAGCAGCCGCCTGCCAGCCGCGGTGGGGGTCGTCGTCCCAGTCGGGCTCCCAGTCCTCGGAAGGATCGTCAGGCCGGGTCATCGGGGTCCTCCTCGTCGTTCCTGCCGTCGAAGAACTCGATCGACACGATGGAACTCCCATTCAGCCAAACGCCTCTGCTGCCGGGATAGGGCTCGGCGAACCAGTCGTCCTCGACGGTCCACTGCTGCTGCAGGTACAGGTCCCGGTGCGCGGGGTCGGACGAGGCGAACGACCGGTCGGCGAGCAGCCCGTAGACGACCCGGTCCTCGGTGAGCCTGACCCGGACGTAGGCGGGGAACCCGCGGCTGAAGACCCAGTCCCAGGCCTCGGAGACCCTGGTCACCGAGGACAGGCCGATCCGGACCAGCAGCCGGTGCAGCCAGGCGGGACGGCGGACATCGGCCAGGAACGACAGCCCGGCTCCCAGGGCCACCGGGACGACCACCAGGACGATCATCGTCCAGGCCGCGATCTGGCCGATGTACCGACCCGGACCGTGCCGGACGATGTCGGAGGCGAGCGGGGCCGTCCACCACAGCATCATGAGGTGCACGACGATGGATCCGGCGGCCACTTTGGCGATGAACGCCCGTTCGCTGACGACGGCCGGACCCTGTCGTCCGCGGCCCATGGTCGTGCCCAGCAGGTAGCCGGGCATGAGGAACAGGACGGTCGAGCCGATCCCGGCCAGCAGGAATGCGATGACGTTCTTGGCCAACTCGGTTGTCTCCGGCGCCATGGGCCTCCTCCGCTTGTGCCCCACAGCGATGATCCCAGCGCGGCGGCCTCCGCGCAGCCCCGCCGCTCAGGCGATCTCGGCCTCTTTCAGCCTGGTACCGGTGAGCTTGGCTCCGGTCTGGAAAGCCGCTGCTCGGGATTCGGGCAGCGCTACTCGACGAAACGCAACCGACTCCAGTCAGCGGGTTGGGTAGCGGGTATCCGTTGCGCTGCTCACGAGCGCGGTCTCACGCCGGGCCAGTGGGGCGACGCACCGCAGATGATCGAGGCCCTCGAACGCATCCGCGTTCTACGCCCGCAGGGCGGACGGCCACGCACCCGGCCGGACCACCGCGGCGGTGACAAGGCATGCAGCTCACGCCGCAACCGCCGCTACCTGCGAGGGACCGGCCGCAGCAGCCTGATCGGAGTCGGCCAGCCCCTCGTCCACCGACTCCTGCCAACTCCCGCTCAGCTCCGCCGTCGTGGCCGAGGCCCCCTGCCGGATGCCATGCACACCGACGATCTGCAGCATGTTCACGTTCCCCCATTCCCCGTACACCGCTCCACCGTGCAACCAACGGTCCGGCAGTCCACCGGGACTGTTCGCTGCCGATCGTATCCGTGGCCCGCAACGGCCGACCCGCCGTCCACCGTCCACCGTCCACCGCGGATAGGCTGGACCAGCCGCGCGCCGCACATCGCGCACGGAGCAGGGGGATAGCGGTGGGTGGGGAAGAGCTGGACGGGATCGTCCGGCGGCGGCTGGTCGTGGTCGCAGTGGACGGCTACAAAGACAGCCCTCCCGGCTTCGACGAGGCCATCGCCACGCAGGTGGAGCGGATCACGGACTGGCTGGCCGACCCGGGCCTCGGCGAGGACCGCCGCTTCCACGTGAGCCGGGCGCCCGCCGTGCGTTCGGTGGACGAGCTCCGTGAGTTCCTGCGCAAGGAGAACCTCGCCGCGGCGAAGTACCGGGAAGCGGTCATCGTCTACATCACCGGGCACGGCCTGCGCCGCGTCGCGCCCCGGCACTTCCTCACGCTTGCCAAGACCGACCCCAAGCGTCTGTTCGCCACGGCGTTCCCCACGAGCGAGGTCATCACCGCGGTCCTGGACAGCCATTCCGAGCACGTGCTGGTCCTCGTCGACTCCTGCTTCTCCGGCACCCTGCGCGCCGAACTGGCAAGCCTGCTCGAAGCACTGTCCACGGAACGCCATGGATTCGACGGGGCCGCCGTGGTCACCTCCGGCAACCACGAGGAACAGCCCCTGGTCGGCTCGTTCACCGAACGCGTGGCACTGGCCTGCGAACGGATGCGGGATGAAGCCGCCGGGTACACCGCCCCCTACCTCTCCTTCCAGGAGTGGGAGCAGCTCCTGGACGAGGTCGGGCGCGACGAACACGGTGGTGAGAAGGCCCTCGTGCGCGCCGAGTGGATCGTCCCGCACTCCCGCAGGCGCGGACCCAGCGCCTGCCTGCCCAACCCCCGCTATCGGGCGCCAGCCAGCACGACCGGCCCGGCGCTGCGCCAGCTGGCCCTGACGTCTGGGGCGGACACGGGCGCGGAGAAGGACGCCCTGGACGAGTTCTGGCTGGAGCGCGCATCGGGGCGGGCCGCCGACGACGACCCGGGCTGGTATTTCAGCGGCCGGGCCGAGCCGATGAGCCGTATGACCGGCTTCCTGCGCGGCGGCGAGGGCGTTCTCGTGGTCACCGGCGCAGCGGCTCCGGGAAGTCCGCGCTGCTGGCCCGCCGGTCACCCTCTCCGACCCGGGCTTCGTCACGAATCCCCGGTACGCGGCCACGGTGGCGGGAATCCCCGCCGAACTGAGGCCGGACCCAGGGGCCGTCGACGTCGCCGTGCTGGCCCGCAACAAGTCCGCCCGGATGATCGTCGAGGACCTGCTCACCGGCCTCGCCTCCGGGCACGGGGAGCCGGCGGCACCGGGTCCGGCCGACCAGCCACCCCTCCAGTCGCTGCTTCGGCGGGTGAGGCAGCGGGCGGAAGCCGCCGCCGGACCCCTCACCGTGGTCATCGACGCGCTGGACGAAGCCGAAGAACCACTCGCCCTCTTCAACGACGTCGTCCTGCCCCTCGCCCGCCTCAGGGGCCCGGGCCGGGTGCGCCTCGTGCGCCTCCTCCTGGGAATCCGCAGTTCCCCGGACGTGGTCTACCCCACAGGAGAGGACCTCCTCGACGAGCGTGCCGACGAGCTGCTGCGGCGGCTGACCGAGGCCCTCGACGCCGAGGGGATCGCGCCGGGCCTGCTGCGCAGCGACGGCCCCGACTGCGCCGACGACATCGCCGCCTACGTCGCCAGCCTGTTGCTGGCCCCGGCCGAAAGCCCGTACCGCGACGCCGCGGACGCGGCCGGCGAAGCCGCGCGCCTCATCGCGGACGCCGTCGCGCCGTCTTTCCTGGACGCCCGCATCGCCGCCGACCAGCTGCGGCGGGCCGAGGCCCGCCAGGGCCTGGACGACGAGGGGTGGCTGGGAGCCCCCTGCCTCCCCGATCGACGGGAATGCTCAACGGCGTCGACCAGAAGGCGCTGTCACGGTGCCTGGCCACCGATCCCGACACCTGTCTGACCTCGGTCCCCGGCCTGTCCGCATGTGTGCAGACCGCCAAGGTCTGCAACGCCGCCGCGCTCCAGAGCGCCCCCCGCTCCTCCGCGCGCATGGACAGCGCCCCAGGGAACACCGCCGGTATCGGCGCCCGCGCCGCCGAATCCTTCGGGGTTGCCCAGAACACCTTGCGCGTGACCACGGAAACCCGAACTCTCGGCGCCGCAGCCACGTTCGGCCTCGGCTTGCAGTCGCCCACCGCCGGTGACACCGCTGTGGTGACCGTGGAGTCCTCGTCGCCGAACCACGGACTGGAGCAGCATGGCCTGACCTTCCAGGGGTTCCGCGCCACCTACTCGGCCGGCACCGGCCAGCTCCTGGAAGCCTGCTGGGGGCAGATGTGCCGCTCCTGACCACCCCCGCCGTGACCGCCCCGCCCATAGCCGAGGAGCCCGCCGTGCCTGACGGCCGCCCGCCCTTGCCCGGCCGAACCCGTCGGCGCCGAACCGCGACCACGGTCCTGTCCACCCTGCTCGTGCTCGCAGCCGGTCTCGGAACAGCTGGCCCAGCCAATGCAGAAACGATTCCTCAAGCAGGTCCGAACACCACGGCCGCAATCGGCCAGGAGGAGAAGGACCTGCGCACCGAGTGCGCCACCCGCCCGGAGGCGAAGACCCGCAAGGGCTGGGTCAAGAACCGCTTCGAGACGTGCGTGCACCAGCCCGTGTACCTAAGCTGGTCGACGACAAGCGCCGCCTGAGAGGCGAACTCTGGTTCGACCTGTGGATCCTCGGCTTCTCCTACGACGGATCCCGCCGTGTCGACTACACCAGCAGTATCGAGAACATCCGCACCAAGGCGACTGCCGGCGAGAATCCCACGACGTGGAAGATCGAACAGAACTTCAGCCACACGATCAACGCCTCAGCCAGCGGCCCCAACCCCCAGATGACCAAACCGGCCGTCACCACCCGCAGTGAGAACATCGCGCAGTGGACCGCCAAACCCTTCTGGCAGCTCAACTACACCTCGCCCGATACCGGGAAACTCGAACCCGCCAACACCCAGGTCGTCACCGGGATGATCACTCTGGACATGCGGGTGTCCTCACCTACCGCAGTGCCCTGGACCGATCCCGTCATGGCCTACTCCAGCGTCCGCTTCGACTACGCAGGGCCGACCGCGGGCAAGCACAAAGGCACCGTGTTCACAGAAGGCCGCGTCGAACTCGTGATGAGTCTGAAGGACCCTGCCGTCGACCAGAGTGCCCGGCACATTCTCGACGCCAGCAGCTCCCCGAACGCACCTTCCCATCCTGGGCTGGCAAGACCGTGCCCGGAGCCACGGAACCCCTGCATCGCCTCATCGACAAGGAGAAGCAGAAAAAGAACCGCGAGAACGCGATCGCCACATGCAACGATGTCTGGGGTGACTACAGCGGAACGAAGCTCCAATGCGACGAGTACCCCTTCGCCTCAACGAAGGAAGGCGCCGCTGCCCCGGGGAACCGATTCTCCGCCCGGCTCATCGAGGGAACCGACAACGAGACGGGCGGCCGCCGCCTCAACGACATGTTCACCCTGAACCGCGTGCTCGACGGAGACGCGTTCTACGTGAAGATCACTCCCTGAGCAACGACGGAGACCCCATGCCTCTCACCGCCGAGTACATCACCATGGCCCAGCCAGACCGCGGGATCGTGGAGGTCTACGACTCCGACGCCTACCTCGGCGACGACGAGGCGCTGAGGCAGTCAAGGACCCGGGTAGTCGCCGGAAACGGCTACCACCTCTACCTTCACAGCCTCCAGCCCGACATCCCTGTACAGGTCACCCTCAGGATCTGGGACGCCCCACAGCAGGCCTCGGCGGAAGCCGAAGGCACGACTGCGGTGTCCCTGGAGTCCGAGACGGGATTGCTCGTCGTCAACCAGCTCACCTACGGGCCGGCGGGGGAGATGAGCCTGCCCCGCCCCGGCGTTTACGAAGGTCACGCCACGTGGAGTGGGCGAGCGGCGGCCGCCGCATATCATGAAGCCGCTATGCGCCGTGCCGTCGAGGAACAATGGAGCCCGGAGCGGATCGGCAATGCATGGGAGCGGTGTCCCACTGCTGAGCAGTACACCCTCGATCTCTGGTTCGTACGGGAATCCGAACCCGAGGACGAGGACGAGGACGACGAATGTCCTCTGGACACCTGAGGCAGTTTCCTCGACTACGCGGGCGGCATCCGCTCCGTGAAGGTCCAAGCGGCCCGACATAGGCCTCCGCCGAGGCGCTTGAACGACGACAGCGAAGCCCAGGAACTCCGGGAGCGGGCCGCCTACATCGCCGACTGCTGGCGGCTGTGTCCCACGACACGGCCGCTGGCCTGCACCCGCAGATGCCCGGGCGCCTGGCACGTTCACTGCACCGATTCGTCGTCGATATGCACCTCCTTGCCCTCCTAGTCGAAGGCGGCATGTACTCGCCGCGGAGCCCCTCATGCCGCTGTGCATGCGCGAGCACGGCGGAAGAATTCGAACAGCGGCCCCTTCTCCGCCCCTCCTGAAGGCATGACCAACGCCACCCTGAATTGACCACCAGGGTCCAGGAGATGTGTGCGCGGCCGTCGTGGTCCGGCGGCTCTACACTGCTCCGCCGCCGGGAGAGCCTTCCCGGCCGAAGATGGTGGGCACTACCCGTCCCAGTGGTCCGAGGGCCTTGGTGAACGCAGCGATCACGATGCGGAGACGAGCCCGACCACCAAGGGGATGAACAGCAAATTCGCCCCCTTGGAGGCGCGGACTGGGATTTCGACAAAGGCTGGGGGCTGACGGGCACCGGAACCTGGCAACTGGTCAAGGGGGGCAGTGGGCAGACGATCGGTGGCGCCCCGGCGGTCCAGATCTCGATCACCAACGTGACAGGACAAATCCAGCGTCCCCCCAGGAACATCGACGAGTGGACGACCCAGCCACTCCCTCCGATTGCCCAGTACACCTGGGAGTTCGGCTTGGAGCGGACCAACCATGGGCTTCAGCCCTACCACCTTGCTGGGGACCCTGATGCTCCCAACCCATACCACCTCAAGCGAAGTGCCCGACCGACCCTCGCGCCGAGGTGATCTTGCGCATGCGGGACACACGGTGGCTACGCCGGGCCCGCTGCGGCTCGGCTGTCCTCGACATGGAGGACGCGCAGTTCGGTGCCGTCCCGATGCCGCTTGGATCGTCCACACAGTCCGACAGAGATCTGCGACTGATCATGAGGCTCATCGGGACCGACGTAGGTAAGGACGTCCTTGTGATGCCCGATGACGACCCATCCCCCGGCATCACTGACGTCGATCACCGCAAAGTCGCCGACCGAAGAACCGACGCGCGCGGAGCTGAACTCCCTCAGGATCTCGGTGGCCTGTTCGGCAGCTCGCCTTCAGGAGCAGTCAGCACGACACACGTGCCGTGCTGAAACAGCACCCACGAGTGTGAGGGTCGGCGAGAAGCCGCTGCCGGACGTCTACCAGACATCTCGGAGTCCAAGGCCGTCATCATCCTGCAGGGCACCAACATGGGAGGGGACCCGACGTACTCAGCAGCCCCCGGGTTGTTTTCAGCCAGGCCCGCAGGCGGTATAAGCTCCGCCTGCCCGCTGCTCCTGTGCTGATCACAGGGTCGGGCCCGTTTGAACTGGGGGGTTCATGAGTTTGCTGCCACGTGGCAGACGTCTGTCCGGGTTCCGGGGGAGAAGCCGTACGGCTCTCGCCTCGAGCGCCCTTTTGCTCGCCGTGCTGATGACGTTCACCGGCCAGGACGGGCCCGCCCTCGCGGCTCCGGCGCCCGGTCCCGTTACTGGCTCCGCCGGTGGCGCCGGCGCGACCGCCGCGCCCCGGAATCCCGCGGGACCTGAGGCCGCGCCGACGCCGGACCCCAAGGCTGCCAAGGAGGCCGCGGTCCGCTCGCTGCAGGAGAGCGAGCCGGCGGGCGCGTGCCCGGCGACCCTGAAACCGCATGAAGTCGTCACCTGCGTCATACCGGCGGACACGACGATCAGACTCAAGCTGACCCTGCCGCAGCAGACGGACCTGCTCCTGGTGCAGGTGGTTGCCGCGGCCGAAGTGCGGTCTCAGCTCACCGCACCGGACGGCTCGGCCGTCGCGTGTGACTACGTCCGCGGCCACAGCCTCGACTACGCCCCCCTGAGCTGCCCCACCACCGCAGCGGGCACATACACGCTGGTGATCCCGAACTCGCGCGGCGTCGAGAACGCCGTTTCCGTGGCGTACACCCCGCTGCTCTCCACGACCGCCTGCAATCCGGTCCGCGCCGCTGACACCAAGCTTGCTGCTCCGACCGTCTTCAAGCGCTCGCTGGCTCCCCGCTCCTCCGGTGACTGCTACACGCTGGACGTGCCTCCGGGCGAAGTGGTGCGCACCGATCTGCGCTTGTCCACCGGCGCGCTGGGCATCTACGACGCCACGGGCAAGCAGCTCTGCTCCCCCCTCAGCCTCCAGCAGGATTGCAAGCTCTCCGGCACCGCGCCGTTCCGTGCGTCGGTGTTGGAGCTGTACGGCTCGGCCGAGCCTTACGAATTCACTGCTGCTCGGCTCTCGAACCCCGAAGGCTGCCCGGTTGTGGAGCCCCAGGCCTTCGGGATCTCCCCGGACGTGAGCTCTACGGCTCGCTGCCGCGTGCTGCGCGTTCCAGCCACCGGCAGCTACACCGTCAGCCCGGTCTCGTCCGGCACCGCACCCTACGGCGGAGTGCTTACAGCCGAGGGAACCTACGCAGACGGCTGTCAGCACGGAGAGTACGGCGTTTGTTTCCTCCCGACGGGTGAATACACCTGGGCGATCGACCGTCGGGCCACTGACGTCGGCGGCTTCGGTGTGGCCTTCCATGCCACGGCCGAGACCCGGGGCTGTACCGCGACGCCCGACAACGGTCTGGTGGCCGGGCCTGTGACCGGAACGTTCGGCGGGCCCGGGCAGAAGCTGTGTCTGACACTGCCGACGGCCACCGGCGAGGGCGTCTACCTGCTCAACAGGCCGCCAACCGGAGGTGGCATCGCCGAGTTCGTCGTCTACAGCGCTGCCGGCCACAAGGTGCAGTGCTATGGCTCCCCGGAGACCGTCTGCCAGCTGATCGGCGCAGGGCCGTTCCGCGTCGTCATGACTGGTACCGCTGCGACGAAGTACGGGGTAGTGGTTCACCGAACCGGTGAGACTGCCGGCTGCACCCCGTGGCCGCAGGACTCCTTCGGCGGCGCGCCCGGCGTCCAGGTGAAGCTGACCGATGACGTCCGGCAAACCTGCTTGAGCCTGTCCGCCGATCAGCACTCGGCTGCCGAGATGATCGACTTCACCAACGTACAGAACAAGGTGAATGCCAAGATCCGGGTCGTGGACCCTACGGGCACCGTGGCGTGCGCGACGGACGAATACAGCACGACCACCCCGTGCCGCCTCGCCTCTGGTGTCCCCTACACGGCCCTGCTGACCGGCTGGGGCGGAGCGGACACGTACACGCTGGTGCGACGCGACATCTCACCCACGGCGAGCTGCAACGTACCCTCCTCGACGAAGGTCGGCGGGCCCTCCACTCCCCTCGACCTGGCGTCGGCTCTGGACGCCCGCTGCATTCGGGTCCCCGCTTCCACCACCGACAAGATGTGGTTCAGCGCGCGCACGCTCTCAGGGCAGGGCGAACCCACCGCCACGGTCGAGGTGCTGGACCTCGACGGCAACATCGTCTGCCGTCAGCACGACGTCTCCTGCCAGGTGACCGGCCTGGCCTCGTACACCGTGGTCATCGCCACCGCCGGTTTCCAGGGCAAGCCGATTCACACCAACGTGGACGTCTGGAAGGTGGGCACGGCCGCCGGATGGGCTCCGGAATGCACCGCGAACCGTGTCTCGGTCGATGGATTCCCCGCCCGTGGCGGGGTGCTCTCCGAGTCCTCCACCGCCTACTGCGCGGTGATCGACATGAATGCGAACCAGTTCTTCAACGTCTACGGCACCAGCAGCACCACCAATGGTGAGCACCCCCGGGTGAGCCTGGTGGGCACCTACGAGTGGGGCGACGAGAATCCCGAATTCAGCTGCGAGGGGAGGGCGGGCCAGTTCAGTGTGACCTGCGGCAGCGGCCTGTACGCACGCGCCGACCAGGCCATCCTGCTGGTCACTCCCCGAAAGGCCCCGACACCCGTCGAGTTCACCATGCAGGGCGTCTGCGCCAAGGGCTGCGTCCTCCCGCCGGCCCAGACCCCGAACGGGATCAGCCCCGCCTCGAGCCCCTCTGGTACACGGTCTCAGGCAGCCGTCAGCGGGACCGGCCTCACTCTCGGCACCAAGCTGAAGCTGGTTCGCGAGGGTTCCCCGGACCGGGCGCTGGAGGCGGTCTCGGTGAATGCCGAGGGCACCGCGCTGGGCGTCAAGGTCGACACGACCGGTCTGGTGGCCGGGCAGTACGACCTGGTCCTCGAGGGTGCCGAGTACACCTATGGAGTGCCCTCCCGGGGTTACCTCCCCAAGGCCTATACCGTCACCGCCCCCACGCCCGTCCAGAAGGGAAGCCGCTTCGTGCCGGTCGGACCGTCCCGGTTCCTGGACACGCGTGACGGCACCGGGGTGAAGAAGCAACAGGTGGGGCCCGGTGGGGTCGTCACCCTCCAGGTCGCCGGGATTAAGGGCATTCCCGCTACCGGGTTGACCGCCGTGGTCATGAACGTCACCGCCGTGTACCCGACCCAGGCCGGCCACGTCACCGTCTACCCGAATGGTCAGTCGGCGCCGCAGTCGTCGAACCTCAACTTCACGCCCGGGCAGATCGTCCCGAACCTCGTGACCGTCCCCGTCACCAACGGAAAGGTCGACCTGCGCAACAACGCCGGTTCGGTGGACCTGATCGCCGACGTCACCGGCTATTACACCGACAAGGCCGGGGCAGGCTCGGCGCTGAACTCGATCACGCCGTCCCGGTTCCTGGACACGCGTGACGGCAGTGGTGCGAAGAAGCAGCGCGTCGGGCCCGGCGGGGTCGTCACCCTCCAGCTTGCGGGGGTCAAGGGCATTCCGGCCGCCGGAGTGACCGCGGTCGTCATGAATGTGACCGCCGTCAGCCCGACCGAGGCAGGCCATGTCACGGTGTATCCGAACGGCCAGTCTGCACCGGATGTGTCGAACCTCAACTTCACGGCCGGGCAGATCGTGCCGAACCTGGTGACCGTCCCCGTCATCAACGGGAAGGTGGACCTGCGGAACAACTCCGGTTCCGTCGACCTGATCGCTGACGTCACCGGCTACTACGCGGCCAGCGGTTCGACCTTCTCGGCGGCGGGACCGGTCCGCCTGCTCGACACCCGTGACGGCACCGGAGCGCGGTCCGGCGCCGTGGGTCCTGGCGGTTTCGTCAGTCTTCAGGTGGCCGGAGTTTCCGGAGTTCCCGCGCAGGGTGTGACCGCCGTGGTCCTGAACGTCACGGTCACCAACCCCACCGAGGCCAGCCATCTGATCGTCCACCCGCACGGAGTCACGCGTCCCAACGTGTCGAACCTCAACTACACGGCGGGGCAAACCGTCGCCAACCTGGTGGTGGTCCCGGTGGTGGACGGGCGGGTGACGTTCTTCAACAACTCGGGCTCCGTCGACGTGATCGCCGATCTGAACGGCTACTTCACGTCCTGACGAACCGAATAGGCGAGCGAGGGTCCTGTCCGATCGGAAGATCGGGCGGGACCCTCGGCCTTTTCATGGGGGCCGTACCTGAGACGCAATCGCTGAACACATCTCCCTGCAACTCCCCTGTTCTGCCGCGCAACCGCGAGCCGACTCGATACCCTTCTTTGCGTAGGTCCTTTCGCAGCCGGCTCGTGTCACGGTGCCGCTCGTCGGCGTGCCTCTCCACATGGGGAGTCGTGCCGAGGCGTGCGCACGGTGCGCAGCCTGCTCGGAAGGAGGACGCCTCAATGGGTCCTGACGAAGAAGGAAGGTCACCGCGGCGAAAGCGCTGGTGGCGGCGGTTCGTACGCACACATCGTGTGTGCCGGGCCGTTGCGCCGATCGCAGCCGTGGCGGCGTCGGGCGCGACGATTCTGCGCGCTCTGCTGGGGTAGCTGCCTCGGGCGTGGGACTAGCACGCCCGAGGCAGCAGCTCTCCAGGACGGGCCCGTTGCAGGGGAGTTCACCGCAACGGGCTTTCCTGCTGTTACCGCGGAACCGTAAGCGGTAACTTTCCCGGGATTCTTGCTCGGTGATTCCACGCTACCGCAGCTAACCGGCATTGTGTGTAAGTTGCGCAACATGCGCGGAAAGACTTCCGGCGCTAATCCGGGGCGCTAACCGGGGAACGGTATTCCTGAACGGTATGCGAAGACAGCCACATCAACGTTTGGGGGTGCTCGCCTCTGGAGGGAGTACTGCCGACCGGGCGGCTCGGCGGCTCCAGGCTGGACCCGGCAGGGGGGGGCACCTCGTTGGGCTGCCTGGCCTGGCGCCGAGATGACCACCCTCGTATAAATTCCCTTCGCTGCGGTGACGGACGCGGACAGCGAGGTCCTCGAGGTCGAGATCGTCGAAGACGAGTTGCTGCCCGCCACCGTCCCGCACCCGTCCCGGCCGCTCGTCGACCAGCACACCATCCTCTACCCGGGCGACGCCCTGCCGACGGAGGCGGACGCTCCGACGTACACGCGCGCGGACTTCGAGGTGTCCGCGGCCACGGCGGATCGCCTGCGGAACAAGGCCGCCCCGGCCAACACCAACCGCAACTACAGCAGCCAGCGCAAGAACTTCGCCGAGTGGTGCGCCGCGATGGGCCGGGTGGCGAGGCCCTGCACGACGGCCGCGTACGTGGAGCGGGTCACCGGACTGATCGCGCGGGGGATGGCGCCGAACACCATCCGCACGTACATGTCGGGGGTCCGTACATGGCGCCCGAGGACCGGCGGCCCGGGACGGCCGAGGCGCGGGGGATGCTGGCCGAGTACCGCAGGAGTGGGGGAAGCGGAACCGCGTCCGCAAGGCCCCGGCCATCACCGAGTCCATGCTGCGGGCCATGGTCGACACCTGTGACCTGCGGACACCGGCCGGCCTGCGGGACCGGTGCGCGCTGCTGGTCGTACGCGGTGCGCTGAACCGCCGTATCGAGCTGGCCGATCTGGACATCGACGACGTCGATGTGGAGGACGCCGGGGTGGACCTGTGGATCGCCTACTCCAAGACCGACCAGGAGGGAAAGGGCGAAAGCGCCTTTATCCCGGCCGATCTGGCCGACCCGCGCTACGACCCGGTCGCGGCCGTACGGGACTGGCTGCGCTGCCTGCACCGGATGGATGTCCACGACGGCCCGCTGATGCGGGCGCTGACCTCGAAGGGTCGTCTCCAGAACCGAGCCGCGGCCACTGCGCGGGGCGACTACGTCACCGGCGACGCGCTGGGCGACTGGGTCCGCCACCGCGCCTACCTGGCCGGGCTGCCCGGCTGGCACCTGGTCACCTCGCACGGGCTGCGCCGCGGCGGCGCCCAGGAGATCGCGGACGCCGGAGGCGACCCGACGCAGCAGGGCCGCTGAAAGCCGGGCTAGGCAACGCTGAAACGCGAGTACCTCGACCGCGCCCAGTCCCGGGCGCAGAACCCGTGGCACCAGGTCCAGGCGGCTCGCCGCAGATCTGCGGCCAATGCCCCGTAGGTCAGGGACCGGGAAGCGGGTCGGCCGCACACGGGGGAGGGGAGCCCGTCGTTACGCCGGGTTGGTGGTCCACGGCCAAGCGGCGTGGCGGCCGGCTTCGATGAGACCGACCATCCGGAACGCGGCGTCCGTGAGCCCGCCGAAGGTGTGCCGGTGGGGGCCCGGCCGGATGTGGCCCGGCTGGTATCCCGCCAGGTTCCAGGTGTAGACGGGGACTGCGGACGGTACTGGTTCGGCCGGCCTGCCCGGGCCGTGGTGCGCTGCCTGCTCGTCGGTGACGATCAGTACGCGGTCGTGGTCCCGGTAGTGGGTGCGCAGCGCCATGGTGGTCTGGGTGCCCCCGAGGCTGTGGAACCGTTTCAGCACCTCGAGCACCGGTTCGCCCGCCTCGAACGGCACTCGGGCGCTGGACCAGCCGAACTCCACCAGGTCCGCCTGCTGGGCGCGCATCGCCAGGGCGGTCCCGAAGACGGCAGCCGCGTCCGCGCGGGTGAGCGTGGACCGTTCGGAGACGGTGTCCCAGAACATGGAGTCGGACCGGTCCACCAGGATCAGCGTCCGGCCGGGCAGGGCCGGCACGTTGGCCAGGCAGTGGCCCAGTGCCCGTTCCAGCGGTTCAGCCCAGCGGGGCGAGGGCGCGTGCCGGTGGGCGGCCAGGTACCGGAAGGGGAACTGCCGGGACCGGGCGACCTCGTCGGCGTCCGAGATACGTGCGGCGACCCGGGCCGCCGCCTCGTCCGAGACCCCTGCCTCGTCGAAGTTCCGCAGGTTCCGCAGGAGCGCCATCGGGCCCATCGAAGGGATCACGGCCTCCCAGACGGCGGCGTCCATCGGCCCGTGGAGCCAGCCCGCCAGGCTCTCCCAGGTCATGCCCGCCTCGGCCAGCCGCTCGGCGCCGCCCGGCCCGGTCACCGCAGCCCGCCGCTCCTCGGGCGGCAACTCCATCAGCGCCCGGTGCGCGCTCAGCAGCCGGTCGCGGGCCGGTACAGCCGCCCGTTCTGGGTTATGGCGCCGGTCCAGGGCGTACCGGAAGAGGGCACCCTGCCAGGGCTTGACCGGGTCGGGGGACGCGTGCACCAGGTTGAGCACGTCCCCGAAGCGGAAGGCCTTGGAGGCGGTGTCGTACTTCAGCAGGGACCGCGAGGAGTACAGCCGGCGCACGGCATCGGCGATGCCCCGCTTCACGGGCTGGGGCACGTTCCGCCCGTAGCGCGAGGTCCAGTAGGCGAGCAGCTCTCCGGGCTCATCCGCCCGCTGGAGCACCGAGTCGATCACGGAGCGGTTGGACGGGCCATCGGCCGCCCCGGCCTGGAGCCGAGCCCGGACGTACGCGGCGGCGCCCACCAGGGACGCGGTGCGCATGTTCCCCTCCCCGCGGAGCCAGCGCAGCAGGCCGGCCGTCCATACGGGGTCCTCGACGGCGAGTTGGCCCACGAGGCGGGCGTAGCGGTCGTCGCGGTCCTGGCCGCTCTCGTAGAAGGTCTGCTGGGAGACGAAGTTGCCGACGGCCAGGAGGAAGAGCTCCTCCCGGGGTTCCCGGACGAAGGTCGGTCCGCCTTCGTAGGTGCGCAGGGCCTGTCCGCTGCGCCAGTGGTGGACCGCGGAAGCGGTGCGGGCGGCGGCCGCCGAGACGTGCGGGGCCACGAGCATTTCGGACCACATCTTGGAAACGCGCTGGGTGTAGCGAGGCAGTGAATCCCCCCGGATCCAAAGAACGGACGGCCCCGGGCAAGAGGTCCGACGGGGCGAGGTGCGGCCGCGCCGCCCGAGATCAAAAGAGGCGGCGGCGTCACTTGGTTGTCAGAAGGAAGTAGCCGCAGCCGGGCGCATCGGGGGCGCGGTCGCGATGACACTCAAGCAGGTCGGCTGTCCTCACACCATCGAATTAACGGCGCGAACGCCTGCCTCCGTTCTTGAACAGCCGGGCATCCTACGGGCCCATCCCAGCGTGCGGGGGGAGCAGGCTTGCTGACCTGGGACTCTACGCGGCCAGGGCTCCGTTCTCGCGCACTTTCACTAAATCCGGCAATCCGCTCATAACTCGCATCGAGCCAGGCCGACCCTGGGTCGGCGCCGGTACGTGCCGATCAGGTGGGCGGCCATACAAGGAGGGTCTCGGCCTCATGCCTTCAGCCCCAGTCCTGCGGACGCGCGCCAGCCTGGCCGACTCGAATTTGCCCGGGAACGGCTCCCCGATCCGAGTCATGGCACTGGGAAGCGCGCTCACCGTCGCGACGCAGCGGCCGCCCTCCAGGGCCCAGCAGATCAGACGGGTACGAACTTCAGGCGCCAGCACGGGGTCCCAGTCTTGGGGTACAGGAGGGGCTTTACCTTGTGGTCCGTCGGCTTGTTGCTGGCGGAACAGCAGCTCGACGACCAAGCGGCACGCCTCGGCGTGGATGCAGGTGTCGCGCGTACCGCGCGGAGCGCACGTACCCGCCGTCTAGAGGACCAGCGCCTGCACCTGATGGACCACAGGCTGCTCGCCGAGTGGGCCGGGCGGCTTGCACTCCCTGTGGGAGTTGCTGCGCGCGGTGCCTCCGCCCCCCTCGGCGTCCGTCATCCTGCCCTGAGCGGCAGACGATGACGGGCTGCGGAGAGCCCACGTCAACGTTCCACGGGTGCGGATTCCCCATGCAGGTGTGAGGTCCACTCCCGAGCAGGTGCGGCCGGTTTCAAGGTCTGCCCGGGCTTCCGGATGCTGTTGGTGATCTTTGGGTGGGCAGGCTCTGGCTGAATCGAGTCAGGTCCGTTGCTGGGGCTTGCACACGGCTCTACGCTCGTCCGGTGTCCGGAGGTTCACAATCAGGCTGTAGCACCGGTGTCCAGGGGAGAGCGTGGACGTTCCTGCGTTGATTCTCTTGGGGGCGGCGGGTGGCCTGCTGCGTGGTCTCCTGGACTTTTACACCCGGTTCGTGTCCTGGCAGGCCGATCGCCGCGTCCAAAGGCAGTCGGCCGCCGAAGGGACGGTACAAGGGGCACCCCCGCAGTTCCGAACGTACTTCGACCCCGCCGTCGACCTCGTCGCGGCTGTCCTGCACGGCGTGATGGGTTCCGGGGCCGCGGTGCTGTTCGGCACCACGGGACAGATCAGCGGTGAGTACGCCGCCCTCGTGGTCGGAATGTCGGCGCCCATACTGCTCACCCAACTCAGCCGTATCCAGACGGTGAACGAGGTGCTGACTGGCGACCGGCAGCCGACTGCGGCGGCGGAGGCAGTCACGGAAACGGGGGCACCTTCGAGCGCCGGTGCGATGAGCGCCGGCGGTGCGGACGGCCCTGCTGGTGCCGCAGCACCGTCCGCCGTTCCGCCCCGAACGGACTCCCAGCCCGCTGCGTCCCCCGGCGCCCGGGCCCAGGCCCAGGCCCAGCCTCCCCTCCCCGCTGAAGGCCGGCCGCTCCGAGCGCGACCGATGCCTTCCCCCAGGCCGGCTGCCGCGGCCGCGGAAGCCGGCACGCCGAGTCCCACATCCGGCGAGATCCCCGCGGGCCGGACACAGCTTCCGGATCCCATGCGCTCCGGGGACAGGCCCGTGCCCGCGGACCCCGCCGACGGAACGGGATCTGGCTTCGATGGCCGAGGCGCGCCACGATGGCGGCAGGGACCGGCGATCGGGGAGGAGGGCCTGTGAGTGGCAACAGGCCATACCTGCTGAACGAGGACCGCCCGGAGTACGAGCGGATCCTCGACGACGCATTGCGTTCAGCCCCCGAGCGTCCGGAACTGGCTGCCATGGGCGAACGGCTCACGGCGGAGCAACTGCGCACCATGGCGCTCGGCGCCACCGCACTCCTCACGGCGGCCGCAGCGGCCGAGTACGCCCACTATGTGAAAGTCCGGGAAGAACACCGTGAGCCGGAGTCGCCCCGGCACAAGTCCTCGGACAGGGTGTACTCGTCCTCGCGTTCGGCCGGCCCCGCCCCCTCCGCTCCTTCCCGCTCCGGCCGCGGCCCCACGGCCACCGACCACCGTGCAGGGGCAGGTCTGGGCCGGCGGTTCGGCGCGGCCGTCCTGGGTGCCGGACAACCGGGCGGCCGCCGCATCAGCGACGGAGTCGCTGCGTCACGGTGGGCGAGGCTCTCCTACGGTCGCCGTCTGCTGGCAGCGCTGCTGGGCCTGCACGTACGCCCAGCGGTTCCGGGGGCGGCGGAGGCGCGGTCACCGCGTACGCCAGAGCCGCCGGCGGCCGCCCGCACGCGTCCGACCAGCAGCGAAACACCAGCCCTGGACATGACCGAGGCGGGCGGAGCCGGGTTGTTCGCCGTCTTCGCCGTCCTCGCCCCCGTCCTCTCGGGAACCGCCGCCGTGTTGTTCTTCCTCATCGGACTCGTCCTCGAGATGTTCAGCGGCGAGTCGGGGTCCGGCCGGACGATGTTCGCTGCTGGATGGCTGTTTGTGGCCGTGACCGTAGGCGCGATCGCCGTCTGTGTGGTCGGCCTGGTGGTGACTGCTCTGCGCAGCAGCCGCGGCCAGCCCCTCCCGGAGTCCGCGCGCGACCATGAAGTGAGCGATGAGCAGGTGGCCCGGGCCAGGGAAGCCTGGCGGCAGGCCCTGCTGGAACGGGGCATCGTGCCCTTCCTGACGGATGCTCTCGCCGAGCCGGCCCCTCCGCGCCCGGACGCTTCCGCCCGCGCCCCCGGCCGCATGCCGGCCCTCGGCTCCACCCGCCCGGACTTCACCTCGCCCGACTCCAGCCCCGATACCACTCCGGGCCCCCGCCCGAGCTACACCAGCCCCGACTTCGCGGGCCCCGAACGCCAGCCGGAGTGAAGGGCGACGGCCCGGTCAGCGGACCGGCAGGCGGGGGCCGAGATCGTGGCGCTGGTTCGACGCCGGTGGAGAGCGGTACGGGGGCGCAGCCGGCGCCGGAAGCCGCGGAGGCACGGTCCCCTGCTGCCGGGCCGGCGCCTCCTTCCGGCTCGTGCCCGCCAACCGGAGGGCAAGCCAGCCCTTTGCCCGGACGCCTCGATCCGGTCGGGCGGCCCGGGTCGGGTGCGTTGCCTTCGCCGATGCCGAGTTGGTAGAGCACCAGGGACCTGCTCGGCGCGCCCTTCAGGCGGAGCGTGATGGAGGGTGCTGGGGTGTTCGCCGCCGAGCAGCCGTTCGCTGTCGGCCGCCACCTGCTCCTCGATGGCGATGGCCTCGTCGATCCGCCCAGCCTCCCCGTACGATGCCGCGAGGTTGCCTTGGGCGATGAGGATGTGGAGGTGTTCGGTGCATGGGCTGGAGGCCGCTCCGCCGACCTGATCGGCTGCAGCACCATGGGTTTTCTCGTTGCTCCACCGCGCGGCCGATGAGTTTGTGCCGTCCGGCCGGTCCAAGCTCGTGACAGCCTAGGAAAGGACACCGCCATGTCGGAGCTTCTCGTCGACTTCATCACCTCCCTCGACGGCCACGCCTCCGCAGAGGGATGGCCCGGGTTCTGGGGCCTCGAGGGCCCGGAGTACCTCGCATGGCTCGGCGAGCAACCCGAGGCCACCTACCTGATGGGAGCGAACACCTACCGCCTGATGTCGGGCTTCGCCGCCGGCGAGGTCCCGGCTGGCCAAGACGAGTTCAGGCCCGAAGAAGAAGCGTCCGTCGACGAACTCACGCAAGCGTCCAAGGTGGTGTTCTCCTCCTCACTCGAGGAGCCGCTGTCGTGGGCCAACTCCACGCTCGTCCGCGACGACGCCGTCGAGGTGGTCCGCGCCATGAAGTCGAGCGGCTCCGGGCTCCTCAGTACGATCGGCAGCCTCAGCCTGTGCCGGTCCTTGCTACGAGCCGGACTCGTCGACCGCTTCCGGGTCGTGATGTTCCCGGTGATCACCGGGGCCACGGGCGAGGAACGCATCTACGACGGCTATCCGGACGTTGCCCTCGAGATGATCGAGCACCGCACCTTCGACGGCCGCATCCAGCTGGTCGAATACAGGCCCCGCGTGCTCGAGCACCCGCCGCTGGGCACCCCGGAGTGACGTGGCACCGCCCGCCGGCCTGGATGGCGTGAGGCTGGCGGGCGCGGAGCAAAACCTAAGTGCCGTAAGGGCGGCGGGGCGTCCATCCCCTGCATGGTCGGGGAGCAGATCCTGGCCAACCTCGCGGCCTGGTCACTCCGGGCCCATCCCCGCGTGCGCGCGGAGCAGGCCCAGTCGCGGTCGACGTGGGCGAGGGAGACCATTCGGCTCTGTCCCGGGAGGACGTCGTGGCCGCCCGTATGGGGCTGAAAAAACAGGCTCGCCCAATGGCCACCAGCTCCGCGGAAGCGGCGTAGGCGCAGTGGCCGGTCCTGACCCGCTCCTCCCTCTGCCGCCAACATGGATCAGCTGCTGGTCATACGCCGCTGGCTGGAACTCACCCTGGCTCCTGTCGACGAGCGGATCTCCGCTGTCCGCGTCGCAGAAGCCGAGAAAGCGCGGCGTCGGCCGCTCCCCGGCGCGCCGCCGTGGTGGATCGAGTACGGCATCGGCGTCCGCCGCGCACCGGAACGGGTCCACACCGGTGACTGCCCCATGACCGGCGGAGGCCGCGCCGCCACCCTGGAGACCGTGCAAGAGGTCTTCCTCACAGTCCCTGCCGTCCTGTCCTGCCCGCTATGCCGCCCCGACAGCACACTGCTGGGCCTTCTCGACACCTGATCCTCTCGGCATCATGTGCCCGTGACCACACTCAGCCTTGCCCAACGCCTCGCCGGCCACGTCCAGACCGTTCTCGGCTGTGGCCCGTTCGCCCCGCCTGCCGGCTGGACACACATGGGCGCTGTCATCTGTGACACCAGCTTCCACGCCCAACGCAAGTACGAAGCGACCATCCGGCCTCGACTCCGTACTCTGCAACTGCTGTGGCCCGACGCCGCCACCGTGAGCGGCTTCCAGGCACGGATCGCGGCAGAAGACCTTGCGCTCGCCATGGATTACAACAGCCCAGCCCGCGTCGCGACGGCCCATGCCATCACCAACCTCCTGGCTGCCAGAGGGGTCGACACTCGGGAAGACCTCCACGCCTGGCTCGGCGATCAGGACAATCGCGCCGCGTTGCGCAAGGTGAAGGGCGTGGGTCCCAAGAGCGTGGACTACATCGGCAACCTCGTCGGCCGATCCCAGGTTGCGGTGGACGTGCACCTGCGTCGGTTCGCTGCGGAAGCCGGGATTTCGGTCCTCGGATACGAACAGCTCCGAGCCCTGTACGAGGAGGCCGCTGAACATCTCGGGCACGACCGCGCCGGCCTCGAGCACGCCGTTTGGCGATTGAAGTCGCAAGCCGTGTAGAGGATCACGCCGCGGCCTGGAAGCGTGGATGGCGATACTCGGCCAGGCGACGCAAGCGTCTCCACCTCGCGTGCACTCGAGACGGATTCTTGCGCGAGGCAGGCCTGTCAGAATCACTCACGCCTGCCCGGTTCCCCCGCGGCCCGGTTCCCAGCAGGGGCGCGCGCCGGCAGTGATGCCCCGGCACGCCGGTAGTCAGCATCCCGCGGGTCCGCCAGCCACCCGATCGGACGCTCGGCCCCTGCACGGAAAGCCCCGGGCAAGTGGGCCACCTCCCGACGACGGACCTGAACGCATCGACCTGATGCGTGGCATGGTCGGTGCCGCACCAGCAGGCCACGACCACCGCTGCATCAACCGCCAGCTTGCCCTTGTCCGTCCACACCACATCAAGCACGAACTCCAGCTCGTCACCCTCAACGGCATGCTCAATGACATCCAGGCCGAGGATGATCAGCGTCCATGGCTGCGGACCGGGAAAGACGGCGTGATCCGGTGCCCACCCCCGCTGTCCCGGCCCTGCCGACGCGAGCCGTGTCACCGCCACGCGCGACGTCCTGCAGCGCGATCACGGCAGCAGGCGACAGACCGGGAAGCAAGGTGATCAAGGGGATGTTGCCGATGAACGCAAGGCCGAACACTTCCTGGCGTTCGCAGGCATCGCTGTAGTCCTCATCTGCCACCGCCGGTTGCTGAGGAACAGCGAACCAGCTCAACGGCTACTGCATGATGGTTCAAATGAGCGAATCGACTGAGCAGGTGGAGACCGCAGATCGTCTCTGGCAGGAATTCCGCCAAGAGCCCTTCCCCGACAGCTTGCGACATGCCACGTACGGGGGCACACATGTGTGGCTCCTCGAGTTGGACATCGCCGGCTGCGTTCTTCGTTGGCTCGATAACAGCGGCACTCTCGACTCGAACGACAGCATCCTCCTGCAGAGCCGCATCGAGGACCTGGACCGAGTCATCCCTGAGATCAACGACCTTGCAGGAGCCCAGTACTGCCAGCGGTTGCACCAGCTCGCTGTGCTCGCGTCAAGGAATCTTCCCGGCACCACATGAGACAGCCCCAAGAGCTTGACGGTGCGCGAGGGCACGCGGAGCTGGCCCCCGATCGCCCTCCGGCTGAGCCCTCCCGCCAGCAGTCAGTGGACGATCCGCATGCCTGGCACGTCAGCACACCGTCGGGGACGGATCATTTTCAGGCACCTTCCCAAGGGCCCCGCCCGCCAGACGAACGTCACTCAGCGTGATGATCCACGGAAAGCGGTCCAGAAACCCCCCGCGCATGGCATCCAGCTCACCAAGGGCACACATGCCGGCCGCATGGTGGCCGGCATCTGGCTCCGCAAAGCCCCCGGCACCCCGCGGCAGTCAGACATGACCGTCGGTCTGATCTACAGCGACAACAACGGCATGGACTGGAAACCGGGGGCTCATTCCCTCAAAGCCGAGCCTGCGATCGGGGCACAGGAGCCGAGCCTCGTCGAACACGGCGACGGAAGCATCTTCGTAGTGGCACGCAACGAAGAAGGGGACCAGACTACGAGGAACCGAGCGGTCTACGCGATCTCCACGGACCAGGGCGTGAGCTTCAAGAATGAGCTGCAGCTGCTGCCGGACCTCGGCCTGCCCAGCGGCGGCATACAGGCATCCGTTCTCGCTGTACCGCTGGAGGGGCGCGAGGGCATCGGCCGTACTCTGCTGGCCGCCCCGGCCCCAGGGCCGGCCGACGCGACCGCACGCAAGAATCTGACCATTCGGTCCTCTTTCGACGGAGGCCTCACGTGGCAGAGCCCTGCTCAGGGAACCGTGGTCCGGGAGGGCTTCTCCGCGTACTCCGACATGGTGGCCCTGGGTGAGGGCAAGTACGGCATCCTCTACGAGGGCGGAGAGGCAGGCCCGTACGAGTTCATCCGGTTCGCCACATTTACGGAGGCTGACCTGGACGACGACCTGCCCGCGGACGTCGGCAGTCTGACCATCAACCAGAACACCGGGGCGCTGGCCACCAGCAACCCCAGCCAGCTGCACCTCTTCTCGCCCACGACGGACGGCACGCTCGGCAACTGGTTCCAGAATGCCGACGGGTCGGTCGCAGAGGGCTCGTGGGGCACCGGTACCGAGGGCGGGGCAGTGTCTTTCGCCTACGGCACCGAGCAGCACGTACTGGTTCACGGCACCGGCGGAAGTCTCCTCCACCGTTTCTGGGTCCCGGGAGGGGGCGGCCTCACCCAGGAGACCTGGTCTGAAGCGGGCACTGCCGTGGCCGGAACACCGGCAGCCATCGTCACACCTGGCCAGCAGCACGCCTTCGCCCGGTCGGCGAACGGTGAACTGCTGCACATCTGGCGGGACGTCGGTACTGCGCTCCTGAAGCGGGCTACCTGGGCCAAGGCGGGTACCCTCGCCGGGGATCCCGTGAGCCTCCTCTACGGCGAGCAGCAGCACGTCTGGGCCTCCGGCACCGACGGCAAGCTGCACCACTGGTGGTGGACCAAGAAGTTCGGCATACGCCACGAGATCTGGAGCGGATCCATCAATGGCGCGCCGACGGCCTTCGTGTTCCAGGGCCAGCAACACGTCTACGCCAGTGGCAAGGACGGCCGGCTGGCCCACTGGTGGTGGGACTACCGAACCCGGGCAGTCAAGCGGCAGGTGATGGACCCGCAGCTCCCGGTGATCGGGCGGCCCGCCGCCTTCGTCCACGGCGACCAGCAGCACGTCTTCGCCCGAACCAAGGACAACAAGCTCGCCCAGTGGTGGTGGGACCAGAGCACCCGCACAACGGACTCCAGGGTGTGGGAAGGGTCGCTGCACTCCGACCCGGTGGCGCACACCGCCAACGGCGCACAGCACATCTTCGGGGCGGACCCTGACGGGAGGCTCACACACTGGTCGTGGAGTTCTGCGGACAGCATCCAGAAGGAGTTCTGGGGCAGTCGGCGGATCCTCACCACACTGAACTGACCGCCGGCCGGTGGCAAGGGCCACACGCATGGCCCTTGCCGCCGGGACAGGCCGCTGGTGCCACTTCGCCGCACGTGGCCGCCCCGCAGGACTATCCGCCGACCCGGTTAGCCTGATGCCTGCTGTCGGTGCGGGAAACACATGGGGGAGGTGTTCGGCGGCGAAGTCCTCGTCACCGGTCTCGGATCGTGCACGCGGCCAGTCCTCGAGCTGTGCACGTTCGTCCGTACTTGACTGAGTTTGTCGTTTATGGTTCGGCCGCGGTGGACGGGTGGGCAGTGAGGGACGTTCAGATCCAGTTGCCCCAGCCGAACGTTGCGATATAGGCCCGTCGGATGGCATCCCAGCCACGGCCGCTGCCGATGTGGATCACTGTTAGCGCAAGAATGAACCAGGCCGTGAAAGCACCAGCAATGATCAAGGTCCATCGAGGGCCGGAGAAACTGGCGACCACGATGAGGGCGATGACGGTCACGCCCAGACCCATGTGGGCGGCAGGGAGATCCGAGCGCAGTGCTTCGCGCACAGAGCGGCGTTCTTCCTGCATGTCCTGGGTGTACCGAGCAGAAGCCGAGCCTTCGCTGTTCTCTCGCTCAGAGCTGTGCTCCATGAGGCCCCCCGTTGATCCGGCTGCGACTACCCGAGCAGCCTATGCCGTGCTGTGATCGCGGTCATGGTCAGCATCGGTTTGGCGTCGCGGGCTCTGTCCTCTTCTTGTGGTGGGCGGGCCGACTGGAGGCGTCGCCCGTGGCGAGGATGCGTCCCACCTCGTAGCGGGCGTCGGGGTGGCTTGACGGATGGCCGGTGAGGGCGGCCGCAGGCGTGAGCGCAAGACGGGGGAGCGGCGTTCGGAGCGGGTGGGTGGGGGCCTTCAGCCCGGCCGAGTGGTGGTCGTCCGCGCTGCGGCTGACCGCGAGGGGACGTCGGTCGCCGGGTGGGTGGGGCAGCAGGTGATGGCGGTCGCGCAGCACGTCCTGGTGCCGGTCTCCGCGGACCGTGCCGACGTCCTGCGCGAGCTTGTGCAGGCGCGTGCCGGCCTGCGGGAGCTCGCGGTCCGCCTCGACGCGCTGGACGCCGACGGCACAGCCGGGGCGGGGCTGGAGGAGGTCGTGGCGGAGGCTCGAGCGGCGGTGGTGCGGGTGGTGTTGGACGACTCTCAGCGTGGTGATGAAACGGGGTAACGGCGACACCCCCCGTTGGACATGGGATGTAGTTGTCTCCGGTGCCGGCTGTCCCTTCGTGTGCGACGACACGGTGAACACGAGCGAGTCGTGGAGCCGTCGTACGCTCAGAAGGCCTCGACCCGAGGCCGTACCGACGGCAGCTCCCACAGTTCCAGGGCTCCGCTGATCAGGTCGGCGAGGAACTGGACCGCGCCTCCGGTGTAGTGCCACCAGCCACCGTTGCGTGAGGCCACGGTGACGGTCCAGTCGTCGGGACCAGGCCCTGTGGTGTTCCAGAGGAAGTAGTCGCCCTGGTTCGAGGTGGCCCACGGCAGCAGGCCTCCAGGGGCGGGAAAGGGGTGCAGAGGAACGGACATCTCTGCGTCCGTACACCACTCAGCGAGGATCTCAAGATCTTCGGAGTCCTCTGACCAGGCCGTTTCCTGCCCGGGGTTCGGGAAGCCGACGCAGAGGAAGTCCCCGAAAGCCAAGGACGGGTAGCTGTCGGCAAGCAGCTTGAAGTCGGAAGGCAGCTCCGTGGTCAGGCACCCCTCGACCGTTGCCCAGTCGATGCTGGCTGGAGCCGTACGTCGAAGGAGGGCGAGGCCGGGGACGGCCCGCTCCAGAGCCGCGACCGCCGAGGCCGGATCAGTCAGTCGCTGGCGAGGTACTTGAGTGCCGATGAGAGCGTCCACCGGGACAGCGTGCCAGAGGACAGATCACGAGCCTTCACTGACCTCCGACGTTCACGACCCACGACGCCTTGAGCAACATGATTCTTTGACTGGCTATGTTCACGGGTTGTGGTTCTGGCTCACCTTTCGTGCAGTGGCCACGGTGAGTGACGGCTGAGCGTCTCCGGACGGTATGTGAAGTCGCCCGAAAATGGATGGTGGTCAGTGGCGCTGGGCTGACAGTCCGGGCCGTGGAAGACGTAGCACTCCAGTTGAAGGCGCTGTTGTTCCCGGCGCTCGCGGACATCGCGGTGCGGTCGGTGGACATGGATATCGAGAACGTGCGCCTTGACGCGCAGTGCACCACGGCCGGCGCCGCCTGCCCGGGATGCGGAGTCGGCTCGGGTCGGGTTCACAGCTCCTACCTGCGGGTTCTCGCTGATGTCCCGAGCGCCGGACGAAGCGTCGTACTCCAGCTGCGGGTCCGGCGATTCCGGTGCGGGAACACCAAGTGCCCACGTCAGACGTTCGTGGAGCAGATATCCGGTCTCACCCGCAGGCACGGCCAGCGCACCGAACGACTGCGTTCCATCCTGACCGCAGTCGGCCTCGCCCTGGCTGGGCGGGCCGGCGCCCGCCTGGCTGCCGTGCTTGGCATGTCCATTAGCCGGAGCACGGTCTTGCGCCTGGTCGAGGCGCTGCCCGAGCCGGAGGTGCCGACGCCTCGGGTGGTCGGCGTCGACGAGTACGCCACCCGCAAGGGCCGCCGCTACGGCACTGTCCTGGTGGACGTCGAGACCCGTCGTCCAATCGATCTCCTGCCTGATCGAGAGGCATCAAGCCTGGCCGCCTGGCTCGCCCAGTGGCCAGGGATCGAGGTCGTCTGCCGGGACCGCGCGCCGTTCTTCGCGGAAGGCGCCACAGCTGGGGCACCCCAGGCGACGCAGGTCGCCGACCCCTGGCATTTATTGCACAACCTCGGGGAAGCCGCTGAGCGGGCGGTCGCCCGCCACCGCCAGTGCCTTCGCGTCCTGGTCCCCGATCCCGAGGCGAAGGGCGACGAACCGGCGCCGCCCGAGGAGAAGACGGACTCGCCATGGCGGAGCGAGCGGTTCGCCAACCGCGTCCGAGCCCGGCATGCCACGGTCCACGCGCTGCTGGAAGCCGGCCACAGCCGCCGCTCCATCGGGCGTCAGCTCCAGATGACCCACCGCACCGTCAAGAGCCTCGCTGACGCTGCGAAGCCGGAAGACCTCTTTCGCGGCCAGTGGCAGCACAGCCGGACCTCCGTCCTTGACGAGTACAAGCCCTACCTGGACGAACGCTGGGACGAGGGCTGCACCAACGCCTGGAAGCTCTGGGAGGAGATCGTTCCCTTGGGCTATCGCGGCAGCTACGGCCGGGTCACCGCCTACCTGCGAGAGAAACGGACCTCGCCACGACCGGTCACGGCGCAACCGCCGGCACCCCGCGTGGTGACGAGATGGATTCTCAGCCGTCCCGAGACGCTGACCGAGATCGAACAGCTCCGGCTCAAAGCCGTCCTGGCCAACTGCCCTGAACTCGATGCCCTGACCGGTCACGTTCGGTCCTTCGCCCAGATGCTCACCGAGCGCCAGGGCGAGCGGCTCCCGCAGTGGCTCGACGCCGTCCGCCAGGACGACCTGCCCAGCCTCCACACTCTCGCGGCCGGCATCGACCGGGACCGCGACGCCGTCATCGCCGGTCTGACCCTGCCCTGGAACTCCGGGGTCGTCGAAGGTCACGTGAACCGGATCAAGATGCTCAAGCGCCAGATGTTCGGCCGCGCAGGCTTTGACCTGCTTCGCAAACGGGTCCTGCTCGCCCCGTAGTCGTGTTGTCAGTGCCTGATGCGAGGATCCGGGCGACCATACGCAAGGAGATCAGCATGGGCACCTGGGATACCGGTCCCTTCGACAACGACACAGCCGCGGACTTCGCCAACGCGCTCGACGAAGCCGAGCCCGAGGCGCGCGAAGCCCTGATCCGAGGCGTCCTGATACGGACGATCGATGCAACCGGCTATCTCACGGAAGCGGAAGAGGCGGTGGCCGCCGCCGCCTTGATCGCGGCGCAATGCCCGGGAGGTGAGCCCGTCGACATGTCCTACGGTCCGGAAACACCGATGCCCGTGTTCCCTTCCGACCTTCGGGTACTCGCCGACGAAGCCCTCGCCCGCATCGTCGGCGACGAGGATGGGCCGGCCTCAAACTGGGTCGACCCGGAGGACTGGAAGCAGTGGCGAGCCATACTGGCGCGCCTTCGCGCAGTGCTTGCCCCGCCACCCCCGTCCATTGCTCTCTTCGATGTTCAGCCGTAACGGAGCGTCACTCAGCACGGAAGCTGAGCCAGAACCCGGGTTGTGAAGTCAGTTGTTCATGGGTTTGGTAGGCGCCCGGATCCACGGTCGGGTGATGTTCACGAGTTTTGAAGTCACTGGGGTTCTTGCCAGGGCAGCATCGGGATGCTCCTGGTGAAAGGGCCTGGTCATGCCGCATGTCGAAGGTCGAGCTGTACGCGGCGATCCGTCGGGACCACCGCGGCGGCATGAAGATCCGGGAGATCGAGCGCAAGTACAACGTGTCGTGGCGGACGGTTCGCAAGGCCGTCGACTCGGTCTGGCCAGAGCCGAGGAAGCAGCTGCCGCCCCGGCCGACCGGGCTGGATCCGTACAAGCTGGTGATCGACGGGATGCTCCAGGCGGATCTGGATGCGCCGCGCAAGCGGCACACGATCACGCGGATCTTCAATCGCCTGGTCGAGGAACACGCCGCGGATGTCTCCTACCAGATGGTCCGGCGCTACGTCTCGGACCGGAAGCCGCAGATCCTCGTCGAGTCGGGGAAGGCGCCGGTCGAAGCGTTCGTGCCGGCCGCGGCGGTCAAGGCCCACGGAGACACCGCCGGCACCAGGGCCCTGATCGAGGTGCTGCTGCTGGCCCGCCACGTCTCGCACGAGCACCCTGCTCGCCGGTCTGGCGACCGGTCTGGCGACCGCTCTGCGGGCTGGGGCTCTGACCGCGGACGCGGTCGCGCTCGAGGCCCGCAAGGTCGCCCAGGCCGAGGACGAGCCGGCCGGGATCACTTCGCGGGCCGTCGCCGGGGGTGAGGCGACGGTGACGTTTCTGCATGAGTGGCGGCTCGCGCATCTTCCTCCGGATACCAGGCCGCTGCCTCTGTGACCCACTACGACCAACTGCTCCGACGCCGTCGCGCCAGCGGTGGTGAACAACGAGAGGGAGAAGCACAGTGACCCTGCCCCGCCAGCGAGGGCTGACCGAGCAGGCCGCCACCACGGCCATCGACACCGCCTGCCGCCTGCTGCGGCTTCCGTCGATCAGGAACGAGTTCTCCGACATCGCCGACCGGGCGATGAAGGACCAGATGACCTACCGCGGCTTCCTCGCCGAGCTGCTGATGGCCGAGTGCGACGACCGGGCCCGGCGCCCTTCGGAACGGCGGATCAAGGCAGCAGGCTTCCCCCGGGACAAGTCCCTGCGGACCTTCGACTTCGACGCGAAACCCAACATCGACGCAGCCGCCATCCCACCCTCGCCAGCTGCGAATGGATCAAGAAGAGCCAGCCGCTCTGCCTGATCGGCGACTCCGGCACCGGAAAGTCCCACATGCTGATCGCCCTGGGAACCGAGGCGGCGATGGCCGGCTACCGGGTGAAGTACGTGCTGGCGGCGAAGCTGGGCAACGAGCTCGTCGAGGCCGCCGACGAGAAGCAGCTGACCAGACGATCGCCCGCTACGGTCGCGTCGACCTGCTCTGCATCGACGAACTCGGCTACATGGAACTCGACCGACGCGGGGCCGAACTGCTCTTCCAGGTCCTGACCGAGCGCGAGGAGAAGAACAGCGTCGCCATCGCCTCGAACGAGTCCTTCGGCGGCTGGACCAAGACGTTCACCGACCCCCGCCTCTGCGCGGCCATCGTCGACCGCCTCACCTTCAACGGCACCATCATCGAGACCGGCACCGACTCCTACCGCCTCGCCGGCACCCGAGCCCGCGCCGAAGCCGCGGCCAGCTAGCTCCCGCCAGGGCCGTCGGCCACTTCTCCAGCCTCAGGGGAAGTTGGCCCGCGGCCATCAGCGCGAAGGGCGGTCCGCTACTCGTCGAGGGTCGCGGGCTCTGGGTCAGCCACGGGCTGGCCAACATCGGATGACCAATTGGGGCGGAAGCGTTCGACCAAGGCTGTGAAGTCGTTCCGCAGATACCGAGAATCGCACGGCATCAGCCGGATCTGCTGGCGGCTGTCAGCCCACCAGATCTTGAAATCGGCAACCGTGCCTTCCGCTGGCCAGTCCTCGATCTCGCCCGATAGCCACAGGGCATCGACAAACCCTCCGACGCTCAGGCCGATGTCCACGAAGATCCCGATCGTACCGGGCCGGGGAACCTTCACCACGGTGCCTTCAAATACCTGCCCGAAGCGCAGGCCCCTCCGGATCCGAGTCCACTCGGCATCTGTCACCACGAACAGATCATCGCACCTTCGTTCGGGACGCCAGCATCCGGGACTCAACGTGAACCGAACCAGCCTCCCCTCACGATGGTCGCCTCAGCGACACGGCACTGCCGCTACTTCTCGTGAACATCCACGAGCCAGATGCCGACCAGCCGCTGCTGAAACCCATCAACAAACGCTGCTGCTGAACGTGAACAAGGCCATTTGACGTTTGGGCAGGCTTGCAGTACTTCGTCCTGCTCGGAGCGGGAACACATCGTGGTCTGCGGAGGCTGTTGGGTGCTGATCGTCGACAACGACCTGCTGGAACGGCAGCTGCGGCAAGGTCAGCTGAGCTGCCCGTCATGCAGGGCGGCCCTGGCCCCGTGGGGGCATGGCCGCCCCCGGGAGAGCGCAGTGGCTCAGGATTGGTAGCCGCGATCTATAACCACGCGTGCGAGGCCTGCCGTGGTCCTGAACAACAGGCCCCTGCTGCCGTCCCGGCGACCGTCCACCCGACTGGGGGAGGCACCGGCATGTGTCGTTAGCTGATGCTCAGCGTTCGGCGCACGCTCGGGTGGTGGCCAGGCGGTAGGAGTCCGTGCCGGTCTCGATGATGTTGCCGCCGAAGGTGAGCCGGTCAACGATGCCGCGCAGAGGCGGGGGCCGGTGAAGGCTTGCGAACTGGACGCACTCGCCGGGCACGTTCGTTCCTTCGCCCACATGCTCACCCAGTTGCAAGGTCACCAACTGCCGGCATGGATCGAAGCCGCGACCACCGCCGAGCTGCCCAGCCTCCAGCGGTTCGCCCGGCACTTGGAGCGCGACCTCGACCCCGTCATCACCGGACTCTCGCAGCCGTGGAACTCCGGAGTCGTCGAGGGCCATGTCAACCGGATCAGGCAGGCCCAGGCTGCCTACGGGGCGCTCCTCACGGGGGCTCTCCCAGCCGACCCCGGGCCCGAAGACGACGACAAGCCGTGGATGCCCAGAGTATTCGTCCCTGCCGGAATCGCTGCCTTCGGGTCCCTGGTCTTGGCAGTGATGACGGGGGCCGACAGTGCTGTGTTTGTCCCGCTGGTTGTCGTGGTGTTCTTCCTGACAAGCATCATGGCGGCTGCGGTGACGCGGAACCTGGCCCGGCTATTCCAGTTCATGCCGTGGTTCGGGCAGGGCCCCGGCAGCGGAGTGCCGTACCGCGCTGTCGGGCGATGGCACCGCGCGCAGGGTCCGGTCTGGGACGGTGCCAGGTGACGGGGACGGCATGTGGGCGCGGCGTGTCGGTGGTCTGCTCGGTCATCCTGCGGCCTCTCGTCCACCTGGGGTGTAGGTGTGGGCGGCACGGCGCAGCTCGACGCCGCCAGCCCGCCAGCCGGCGGGTTGCGCCCAGTAGGGGTGGAGCACCGTTCCGTTTCCCCGAAGACCTGATCACCCTGCAACAGGCGTGGCAGCAGACCTACGCCGCCGTCGCCCAGGCCCCCACCGGAGCCGGCACGGCCGCACTGCGGCGTCGGCTGATCAGCCTGTCGGCCCGGCTGTGCACCCACCCGCGTGACCCGCGAGCGCATCAACGCGTTAGCGGAAAAGGTGCGTGAAGGAGGAGGCGAGGTCACGCACTACCTCCCCATCATCAACGCCTTCGCGGCAACCATTCCGACAGCCTCCTCGACCAAATCAAGGACGACGAGGAAATCGACTACGTAGAGGCGGACCGGAGCGTCACGCTGCCGGAGGCGTAGGACCTGCACGCCGCCCCCAAGACCGCAACGTCACGGCTAGCCGTCAGGATGTGGGTGGCCGCCCTGCGGCCACCCCCGCTGCTTCGGCGGACCCTGAAGGGGACGGCAGGAGGGAGGGAGGGAGGGAGGGAGGGAGGGAGGCCGTCGCGGATGGTGCTCAGGCCGCCGGTAGAGCCGATGCCGGCCCAGGCCGCGGAAGCCTTGCCAGGCCCGGCCGCGCTGCGCGCGGGGGTGGCCTATGAGGAGAAGTTATGGACAGGGCTTTGCGGTGTCCGGTGTCCGGCCGGTCACGCTGAGCAAACCCTCCAGTATTGAGACCGTGCACGATCTGGTGTCAGCGGCGGCTGTTACGGTCCGGCCATGACGCGCCCCGACCACGTACTTGCTGTCCTGCGCCGGAATCCTGATCTGGTGAGGCTGGCTGCATCCTTCGATTTTGATCTTGACCGGGCCGAGCACGCGGAAGAGGTCCGTCTGGCGAGCGGAGTGCCGCTGACGGCAGTGGCGGGCGACGACACCGGGGGAACCTATTTCATATGTGCCGACGGGGCTGTGCTGTACGCAAGCTCCGAGGGCGAGGCGGGTCTCATCGGTGCCAGCATGGACGAGGCTCTGGAGATCCTTTTCGGTCTGCCGGGCTGGCACGACTACACCGATCTCGACCTCGCGGCCGATGACGAAGCGCTCGAGGCGGTGTTCAACCGGACCGAAGAGGAGATTCGGGGCTCCTACCCTGAGCTGGACGCCGATCGCAGCACGCTGCTCAGCGGGTTGGGTCTGCGCCGGCTCCCCAGAAGGGAGCTGCTGCACAGGCTCCAGGCGTCCCTTCTGCGGACCGAGCCGGAGTTCCTGCTGCTGAACGCGGATGAAGGCTGCGCGTACGAGTTGCTGGACCGTCTTCGGCGTCCGCCGCTCTGGCAGGCGGTTCTCGCTCCCGGCCGGGCCGATCTGGCCCGGATGCGGGCGGACCTCGCCTGCTGGGACGCGATTGCGGGTGATCCGGTACGGCGGGCCACCGTTCTGCGCGCTGCCCAGTACGACCGGCAGCCGGGCGACCTGCAGCTTCTGCGCGTACTCCTGCGGCAGGAAGTCCGCCGCGGGCCCACTGAAGAGCTCCGCCTCGCCGCGGTCCTGGTCGCCCTGCACGGTGAGTCGGAGGACCATGCTCTGCTGTGGTCCCTGCGGGAGTCCAACCCCGATGTCCACTTCCTGCTCGGCGGTTTCCCCGCTTCCGCACGAGCCCTCACGCAGTGGGCGGCGGACGTCGACGATTCGAACTACGGCCAGGATCCCCACGATGAATACGACCTCACCTGGACGGCGCTGGCCCGCCGCCAGGGGCGGACCGAACTGGCCCGCGCCCCCCTGATACGTATCCTCGACGGCACGGGCCCGCGCGATGGGGCCCTGCTCGAGTGTCTCGCCAACGAGCTCAAGATCCTCGGTGATCTCGGGCAGGCGATCCGGGCACGCCGCTTGCACGCGTCCTTGCAGGACGACGCCGACAAGCGTGGCGCCGCCCTCGTCGACCTTGCCTCTTTGCAACGCCGCCACGGCGAGGTAGAGGCAGCGTGGCAGTCCCTTCGACGGGCGGTCACGGTACTCGACGGCCCGCCGCCACTGCCGCCTGCCCGTCAGCTAGAGCTCGATCTTGATCTAACGAAACCGTCTTGTCAGACCTTCACTTGGCGGGAGCTCGGTCTGGGGGTGACGGTCACCGAGGAACACTTCCTCATCACGCTGGCCGCCGTGCCGCTCGGTCTACACGAGGTGGCCCATGCAGCACTCCGGTCGGGAGTAGCCATGCTCGACGGCCTTGCTCACCCCACCGAGAATCTGCGCCAGGCCGCAGAGGCTGCGCAGACGCTTGCAGCACCCCGGCCCGCCTGAGAACCGCCCTCTTCTACGGGTGTCGGCCGGTGGACAGCGCGATGAGCGTGCCCAGCCGCCTGAGGGCGTCGTTTTAACGCGGCGGCCGCCCTGGTCGTCGGGCGGGTAGACGATCACGCGCAGGTCGGGGCTCATGCGTCCACCCTGCGGGGTGGCGGTCAGTCGAGCATGCCCGCGGTCTCCGGGCGGCACTGCGGGCATGCCCGCACTCCTTCGGCCAGGGCCGGCCGGGCGGCGTCGGTCGTGGCGGGCTTGCAGCGGCTGCGGGTGTCCCAGCATTCCCCGGTCGGCACCGGACGGCGGGCCGGCCGGTGCCGATCCCGTGCTCGATCAGCCAGTCCGGAGGCGGCGGCGCAGGCCGCCGCTCGGCCTGAGCGGCGATCATCTGCTACTCGGTGGCGATCCAGTCGCGGGGGTGCTTCAGGTCCTGGAGCTGTACGTGTTCGAGGAAGCGCAGCAGTTCCAGGCGGAGGGTGACGGGGGTGTTTTCATCGGGGTGAAGTAGAGCCGGGGCTTCGGCGTGAACGGGAGCCGGTGGTTCTTCGGTGAGTTCGGGAGCCACTCGGTGTGATGGTGTGGAACATGCCGCTTTCGGAGTAATCGCGGTGGCTTGGGCTATTCGGCCGTCACGCTGTGCCTGTTGATCACGGTCCAGGTCAGGGAGACCGCTGGTGCACAGGTCACGTGAGTGGCTGTTCGAAAGGATCCGCCGGGCTCAGCGCGAGCAGGGGCTGTCGGGGCGGGAGCTCGCGGCGCGGTTCAAGGTGTCGCGGAATACGGTGAAGAAGGCGTTGGAGTCGCCGGTGCCGCCGAAATGCAAGGCGCCGCCGCCGCGCAAGAGCGTGCTGGAGCCGGTGAAGGGCTTCATTGACGCGATGCTGCGCGAGGATCTGGACGCGCCGGCGAAGCAGAAGCACACGATCCCGCGGATCATGGAGCGTCTGGCCGCGGAGCACGACTTCGAACTGGGTCGGCAGACCACGGTGTGGGAGTACGTAAGGAAGCGACGCCCCGAGATCAAGGCGGAGGCTCTGGAGGGGCGTCGGCACCTGGACGGGATGGTGCCGCAGGCGAAGAGGCCGGGCGAGGAGGCGGAGGTCGACTTCGCGGACTTCTGGCTGGACCTGGCGGGTCAGCGGCGCAAGTGCGTGCTGTTCACGCTGCGGCTGTCCTACTCCGGCAAGGCGGTCCACCGGGTCTACGCCACCGCCTCGCAGGAGGCGTTCCTGGAAGGGCACGTGGAGGCGTTCACGGTGCTGGGCGGGGTGCCGTCGGTGCACATGCGCTACGACAACTTGAAGCCGGCGGTCAAGCAGGTGCTGTTCGGCCGCTCCCGGCTGGAATCGGCCAGGTGGGCGTCGTTCAAGTCCTGGTACCAGTTCTCGGCGTTCTACTGCGCGCCAGGCGAGGATGGTGCCCACGAGAAGGGCGGGGTGGAGCACGAGGGCGGGCGGTTCCGCCGCAAGCACCTGGTCCCGCCGCCGCAGGTGGAGTCGCTGGCGGAGCTGAACGAGCGCCTGGCGGCGATCGACGTCGCCGAGGACGCCCGGCACATCCACGGTCGGCCGACCTCGATCGGGTTCGACTTCGAGGCCGAGCGCGAGCGGCTGCGGTCGCTGCCGGTGGACGACTACGACTGCGGGATCGACCTGACGCCGGTGGTCGCGCGCAACTCCCGGATCACGGTGAGGCAGTGCTACTACTCGGTGCCGGCGAAGTTCATCGGCGCGAAGGTCCGCGTCAAGCCGCGGGCGAACGAGTCGTGGGTGTTCGACGGACGCAAGGTCGTCGCCCGCCACCCGCGCCTGACGCGCCGCTACACCTACCACGACTTCCTGGACCACTACCTGGAGATCCTGCTGGTCAAGCGGGGCGCGTTCGCGGGAGCCTCGGCACTCGCGCAAGCCCGCGCGGAGGGCGGCTTCACCAAGGTCCACGAGGCGTTCTGGGCGGCGGCGAAGAAGAAGGCCGGCGACCGTGAGGGCACCCGGATGCTGATCGAGGTGCTGCTGCACCGCCAGCTGCCCGCCGAGGCGATGGTGAAGGCGATGGAGACCTGCCTGCGAATCGGGTCGGTCTCCACCGACCTGGTCGCCATCGAGGCCCGCAAGGCGATGGAGGGCACCGACGCCGACGACGCTGAGCTGCTGGCCGACGCCGAAGAGGAGACCGAGGACGGCTCGGCGGCGACGGGCGGCGGGGCCCGGGTGATCTCCCTGCACGCGCGCCGCCTGCCGCCCGACCCGCGCCAGGGGTTGCCCGACATGAGCAAGTACGACCGGCTGCTGAGTTCGGCCGCCAGCCGCGACAGCGAGACCCACAAAGGCCACGGCGCATGAACCCGACCATCACCGTCACGGACCAGGACGACGAGCCGGACACCGGCGGCAAGGTCCCCGGCCGCCGACTGTCACTGCCCGGAGACCCGGAGGACATGCTCATCGACGAGGCATGCCGCGAGCTTCGACTGCCGGCCTTCCGCGAGCGGTTCATCGACCTGGCCGCCGGCGCCCGGCGCGACCAGGCCACCTACAAGCAGTTCCTGCTGGACATGCTGCAGGCCGAGCTCACCGACCGCGACCTCCGCCGCCAGCAGCGGCTGCTGCGGCTGGCCCGCTTCCCGCAGCCCAAGCGGCTGGAGGACTTCGACTTCTCGAAGAACCCGAACGTCACCCCCGAGGTCGTCGCGGACCTGAAGTCCCCGACCTGGGTGCGCGAGGGCAGGCCGCTGGTGCTGATCGGCGACTCCGGCACCGGCAAGTCCCACCTGCTGATCGGGATCGGCACCGCGATCGCCGAGACCGGCCTGTCAGTGCGCTACACCACCACCTCGGCGCTGGTGAACGAGCTCGCCGAAGCCGACGCCAACCGCCGCCTGTCCTCCGTGATCGCCCGCTACAGCAAGATCGATCTTTTGTGTCTGGACGAGTTCGGCTACCTCAACCTGGACCGCAAGGGCGCCAAGCTGTTGTTCCAGATCTTCACCGAGCGCGAGGAGCGCAAGGCCACCGCGGTCGCCACGAACTCGCCGTTCACCGAGGGGGACAAGACCTTCGGCGACGCCCGCCTCTGCGCGGCCATCGCCGACCGGATCACCTTCCGCTGCACGCTGATCCAGACCGGCACCGAGTCCTACCGCTACCAAGCCACCCAGGAATCCCTCTTCACCGCTCAGAGCTGACAACCCGCCAGGCAGCACGAAGGACTGGCCCCCCCGATGGCCGGCTCTGAGCAGAAGAAGCGGTTCTGGCTCAGCTTTTGTTTGCGCGGTGAGGCGCCATTGGTTCAGTGCTGGAGAGCGCAGTCATCCGCTGCCAGGTGCAGGTGCCGAAGGGTTTCCAGTTCGGTGGTGGGGAAGGCGTGCAGCTGCCACTTCTGGAGGTAGCCGTCCTCGCCGTGGGTTCGCCGCACGTTCTCGGCAGCCATCAGGACCGCATGCGCCAGGGAGGTGCGAGGACGTGTGGACGTCCACACGAGGGTGCCCTTGCCGTCCGGTGCGTCGAAGCTGGTCGACATGTCCGGGAAGCGACGGACCGTGATGTGCACGTCACTGTTTCGGCGACGAAGAATCCACCGCGCCTCTGCCGGTTCAAGGTCGAACGAGAACCGCTGGATGCCATGAGGGCCGTAAAGGCCGGTCACGCCTTTCAACAAGTCGGCGAGCGCGTTTGTGCAGTAGCTGACGCTCTCCCGGTGCTTCGTCGAGCCGTCCCAAATCCTGCACGTTGCCCAGCCGGAGCCGCTCAGTTCCCAGCTGAAGTGCAAGGACCTCGTCACTGAACCCCCCTGATCGTCTGCGGACAACGCTACAGCGGTGCTGAAGACGGGGGGACGGCCGGGTACGCCACGCGCCAGCCAGTTGGACCAGTGCTTCAGGCACTCCGAGGAACCCAGCGGGCTCGATCACGGCATCCGTCGCAGTGCTCTCGCTTCGTGTGGGGCGGGCCCTGGCCACGACTTGTCAGGGAGGCAACCCGGGCCCGCGACCATACGTTATCGACGACGCTGACCCGGTCTTTTCGGACACTCCGCCCAGACCCGCCCGGTCACCCGATCAGTGGCTCCCATTCCCGCCGAAGTGGCCCCCCGGACTCACCGAAGAGCACCAATCCCGGGCGAGTACACCACCGCCACAAACGGTCTACACCCGGCTCCCGTTCACACCGAAGCAGTGGCTCTCATATGACCCGATACAAAATCACGGGGGAGTGCTGGTCCATCTCAGACGCCGTACTGCACCCGCCGCTCCTTGCGGCACGCCTCGCACAGGGGGCCGGCCGGAGCGCCGTACCGCGCTGTCGGGCGATGGCACAGGGCGCAGCACACGGTCTGGGACGGCGCCCAGGTGACAGGACCGGCCTGCGGGCTGGGCGTCGTGGTCGTCTGCTCGGTCATGCTGCGGCCTCCCGTCCGGCAGGGGTGTGGGTGTGGGCGGTACGGCGCAGCTCGACGCTGCCCGCCCTCTACGTGGCCTTTGACGCGTCCGGTGCCCTGTTAGCCGCCGTCCGAGATCGTCACGTGTCACCGACGGCTTCGTTCGCCCCGGACTCCTTCCAGCCGCGGGAGTCGTGGCGGTTGCCGGGCATCGGTCGGCCGACGACGACCACCCGGCGGGTGTCGGCATGCTGACGACCTGGTGCGCGGTGGAGTAGCGGTAGTTCTTGGACTGCTCGGCCATGCTGCGGTCTCGGGTGGGTACGAGGGTGCCGTCCACGATGAGCACGGTGTCTTTACTGAACCGCTTGCGCGGCTGGAGTGCCAGTTTCGGACCAAGATGTTCGATGATCCGGGCGTCGGTCGACTTGGAGACCCCGAAGAGCGGAGCCAGCTGGCGCAGCGTCAAGTTCGTGCGCAGTACGCCACGACCAGGAGCACCCGGTCTTCCAGTGACAGGCTCCACGGCCGACAGCGCCGTGCCCCGTCCGCGGCCTCACGGCGAACCACCGTCACCAGCTTGCCGAAGCTGCGAGGGCTCGGGGCAGCCGATATCGGCTGCCCCGATGTTCCCCGAGGCCGGAGGCGGCTCCCCACCTCGCAGTCTCAGAGGAGGATCAGTCGAGGCAGAACTCGTTGCCCTCGATGTCCTGCATCGTGATGCACGACTCGTTGACGCCATCGGCGCGCTGCGTCAGCACGTGTTTCGCGCCGAGCGCCATCAGCCGTGCGCATTCGGCCTCGAGTGTGGCAAGGCGCTCCTCACCCACGAGCCCGGCGCCGGCCCGCACATCGAGATGCACCCGGTTCTTGACGACCTTGCCTTCGGGAACTCGCTGGAAGAGCAAGCGCGGGGCCACACCCGAGGGATCAGTGCACGCGAAGTAGATCTCGTCCTCGGGCGGCAGCGAGCGGTGGTACTCCTCCCACGTGGCGAAGCCCTCCGGGACCGTCGGCACGACGTACCCCAGCACCTCGCACCAGAAGGCGGCGAGGCGCGCAGGCTCCGCGCAGTCGAAGGTCACTTGGAACTGTTTGATCGTTGACATCGGCGCACGATAACAGGGCCCTGCTCATCTCCCCAGGTCGGGAGGTCCAGACGTTGTCGGGAGGAGGCGTCTGCTAAGGCGTGTCCGCAAAGTCATGGAAGCCAGAGCCGTAAGCAGGCGAGGGTGACCAGGGCTTGGTAGTGGCGGGCTCGTTTGTCGTAGCGGGTGGCGAGGGCCTTGTTCTGCTTGAGCCGGTTGAAGCAGCGTT